>JAZAOF010000001.1:0-10528 GCA_036228265.1 Myxococcota bacterium
TTTCGGGTGATCGGAAAGGGGCGCACCAGGCCGATGTCGGGGTCTTCGGGGCTCCCGGTGCGGGCGTGGTGCTGCAGGTGGTAGGGCCGATAGGGAAAGAGGTCGCTCCAGATCGGATACGCGCAGAGCCAGTTTCCGACGAGGTCGTTGATCCGCCGATCGGACAGGAGGCTGCGGTGAGACGCCTCGTGCATCAAGACCGCCAGACCCAACTGCCGCGCGCCGATGAGGAAGACAGCGGCGAGAATCGTCAGCGGGTTGGGCCACGCGGCGACCGCGGCCAGGCTTGCCGCGATGATGCCCCAGTTGATGCCAATGGATCCCCAGGTGCGGAGGTCCCGCATCTCCAGGAGTTCGCGAATTTCTTCCCGGGTGACAGACTGCCGCCAGGGATGGTTCAGGTGTTCGTCGGGGCGCGTTGCACTCGCGGTCATGGGCGATCTCCGGAACTCCTTCTCGCGCGAAAGGTATCCCGTGGCCAAAGAAAAGCGAATTTCAGAGCCCGCAGGGGCCTTTGCGGGCTCGTGGGAGAGGGGACCAGTCAGCGACAAGGCCACGCGGATTCGCGACACTGGTTCCAGGGACCGCAGGAGAGGGCATGAACGCGCAGCCGGATTTCATCGTGATTGGCGCAGGCATCGCGGGAGCCTCGGCGGCGTTCGAGTTGGCGGCTCATGGCGACGTCGTCGTACTCGAGAGAGAGTCGCTCGCGGGGTATCACACGACGGGGCGATCGGCTGCGTTCGTGGTGGAGAACTACGGGCCTCCCACGGTGCGCGCGCTCACGCGGACGGGTCGCGATTTTTTCCTGGATCCTCCCGACGGTTTTTCGGAACACCCGCTGGTTCACCCCAATCCGATGTTGTGGGTAGGGCGTCCGGAACAGGACGCGTCCATCGAGGCCGAACTCGTGGCGTCGCGAGAAGCCGGTACGCCTCTCGAAGAATTGAGCGTCGCCGAGGCCAGGGAACTCTGCCCCGTTCTGCGGCCGGATTATTTCAACCGCGCGCTCTGTGAACGCGATGCGCTCCACATCGACGTTGCCGGCTTGCTGAGCTCGTACTTGCGCGGAGTTCGCTTTCGTGGAGGCGAAATCGTTACGGAAAACGAAGTGCTCAGCTTGCGCTACGGGGCGGGTCGAGGGCGAGTCGAAACGAGCCTGGGGAGGATCGAAGCGCCGGTGGTGATCAACGCCGCCGGGGCATGGGCCGATCGGGTGGCGCAGTGTGCCCGGGTCCCAGGGCTCGGGCTTCAGCCGAAGCGTCGTACGGCGATTACGTTCGATCCGCCCGACGGTGCAGATATCCGAGATTGGCCTTGCGTGGTGGACCCCGAGGAAGAATTCTATTTCAAGCCCGAGGGCGGTCAGTTGCTGGCCTCTCCATGCGACGAGACTCCCATGGATCCGAGCGATGTCGTGCCCGAGGACTACGAGATTGCCCTGGTCGCGGACCGCGTGCAGAAGGCGACAACGCTCGACATTCGACACATCAGGCGAAGTTGGGCCGGCTTGCGAAACTTCGTTGCAGATCGCGCGCCGGTGATCGGCGAGGACCCGGGGCACCGGGGGTTCTACTGGCTCGCGGGCCAGGGGGGCTTTGGGATCATGACCGCACCGGCCGCCGCCCGGACCGTGGCTGCCCTGGTCGTCGACGGGGCGATCCCCGCCGACGTGGGTGCCCAGGGAGTGACGGCCGGGGACTTCTCGCGGGTTCGACTGGACGGGGCCGATCCGTTGGCCGCAAGCGCGTGATCTAGTCGGACGATTCGACCCAGTTCGGCGGGCGCTTTGCGGCGAAGGCCGACATGCCCTCCCGGGCTTCGTCCGAGCGGAAGAGTTCGGCGATCTTCTTTTCGGCGTAGGCAAAGGCTTCGTCCTCGGGGCTTCCGAAGACCGTCCGCACGAGGGTCTTGGCCTCGCGGATCGCATGGGGACCGCCCTTGGCGATGGCATCGATTTCCTCTTGCACGGAGGCCTCGAGTTGATCGGCCTCGACACAGCGATGGAGCAGGTTGTAACGGACGGCGTCCTCACCGCTGAATCGCTCGCCGGTGAGAAAGAGCCGCAAGGTGTCTCGGGGGCCGACCACCGGGAGGACGACGACGGAGATCATGGCCGGAATCACGCCGATTCGAACTTCGCTGAAACTGAAGCGGGCGTCGGTGACACCGATGGCAATGTCGGCGGCGGCGACGAGTCCGAGTCCGCCGCCAAAGGCGTGGCCGTTCACGGCGCAGATGGTGGGCTTGGGGCCGTCGCGGAGGGCCTTCATGATCCCGACGAAGGGGTTGCCCTCGTTCTTGCCCGAATCGCCCATATCGCCGCGATTCTTCAGGTCGGCGCCCGCGCAGAAAGCGGGCCCCTCGCCGGTGAGGACGATCGCGCGCACGGCATCGTCGGCGGTGGCGTCTTCGAGGTGTTGGGCCAGGCGAGCGACGAGGGGGCCGGAAAGGGCGTTTCGTGTCTGGGGAGAGGTGAGCGTGATCCAGGCGGCACCTTCGCGGACTTCGTAGCGCGTGGGCTCTGTGTCGGGGGCGGTCATCGGATCCTCCATGGGGAAAGCGCGGCCACTCTACTGGCCACCCCGTAGACTGGCAAGAATGGCACCGTGGGTGGTGTCGCCCGGCCGCCGGCGACGAAACGGGCGGTTTCTGGGGAAGGGGCAGACGGGTACCGGTCGGGGTCGGATTCGGGCTAGGGTGTGAAGCGGCCGACGGAGGGTATCCCCCGGAGTGCCGGGAGGATCTGCCGAGGACCCATGGCCGGGCGTTACCAGGGCAAGACGGTGTATGTCGTGGGCGGCTCCCAGGGAGTGGGCTTCGCGTGTGCCCGGGCGTTTGCCGAGGAGGGGGCCCAACTCGTGTTGTTTGCCCGGGGCGGGGAGGTTCTCGAGCAGGCCCGCCAGGCGGTCGCCGGTTGTGGACCCGGGGCGGTTGCCCATGTCCTGGACGCCGCGGACCCCGTGGCGGTGGAGCGGGTCATGGAGGAGGCCGCCCTGCAAAGCGGCCCGCCCGACGTTCTGCTCAATTGCGTCGGGGGGGCACGACCGGCCTATTTCGAAGAGATCGACGCGGAGCGCTTGCAGGAGACGTTGAACTGGAATCTGCTTTCTTGCTGGCACCCGGTGCGCGCCCTGTTGCCGCAGATCAAGGAACGGGGAGGGGTCATTGTGAACACGGCCTCGCTTGCGGGGCTGATCGGGGTTTTTGGCTACACGGACTACTCGGCTGCGAAGTTTGCCGTGGTGGGATTTTCGGAGGCACTGCGCAGCGAATTGAAGCCGTTCGGCGTGCACGTGTGTGTCTTGTGTCCACCCGATACGGATACGCCGGGTTTTGCGGAAGAAGAAAAAGGGAAACCGCCGGAGACGAGAGCGGTCTCCGGCGCGGGTTCGCTTCTTTCTCCCGAGGCGGTGGCGCAGTCGCTGCTCGCTGGCTTGGCCCGGAAGAAATTCCTGATCATCCCCGGGCACGCGGCGCGCTGGGCGGTGCGGGTGCGTCGGTTTTTGCCCAGGTGGGTCGACTGGTTTATCGATCGAGCGGTGAGGCGCGCCCAGAGGTAGCGCGAGGGTTCGTCCTACGGGGAACTGAAGGAGGTGGGTGGTGAAGGAAACCGACGCGGTGGATCCCCGCGATCCGCGAGTGATGAACGGAGAGATCTGGGAGGAGCTTTGCGACACGCTCCGCCGGGCGGGAGAACGCGTTGCAGGGCCGGACGTGCCGGATACTCCCCTGGACCGGGCGGTGGGCTATCGCTACCTGACGCAATTCATCGAGGCGGGAATCAATTTCTGCGTGGCCCACGGCGACGGCGACTACCCGGAGTTCACCCGCATGATGGACATGGGGATGCGCTGGGGGCTCGATTCCCCCGATTGTCTCTACATCGTGGCCACCGTAAAGGAAGGGCGCGAGTACCGGATCTGGGGCGACCCGGGCACGGCGAACCACATGGACATCCAGTTGAATACCGGGCACTACGCCCTGGGTGATATTTCGGCGGTGCGCACGCTGGGTTCGATCAGCCGGGACGATTTCGTTCGCGGGCCGGACGGGGGGTTCGAGGTTTTCTTGGGCGGGGAGAGGCGGGCTTCGAACTGGGTCCCCTCCGGTCCCGAGGCCGGCTTCGTTCTGGTTCGACAGAATTTTCTCGATTGGGCGACCGAACGCCCCGGGAGTTTTCAGATCGAGAGAGTGGGTGCGCCCGTGGAGAAACCCGACATTCGCACCGACCAGATCGCCGAACGGATCGATGTTCTTCGGAGTTGGGTCGAGAAGGGCGGCGCGTTGTGGGAAACCATGAGCCGGGGGATGCTTTCGCTCGAACCCAATACGACGGTGACCTATGCGCCGGGTGAATCCGAGGGGAATTCGGGCTTGAAGGGGCAGATCTATTGCCAGGGAAATTTTCGGTGCCGTCCGGACGAAGCCGTGATTTTTGAAGCCGTCCCGCCGCCGGCGCGGCATTGGAATGTGAGCCTGGCCAATTTCTACTGGGAAGCGGTCGATTTCATGACGCGGCAGGGTTCGCTCAACGGGGCCCAGGCCGAACTCGACGAAGACGGGGTCTTTCGCGCGGTGATCTCTCACCACGATCCCGGGGTCCCGAACTGGCTCGACCCCTGTGGGCACGAAACCGGAACGCTGGCCCTGCGCTTCATTCTCGCCGAGCAGGAACTCCAGCCGCCGGTTTCACGGGTGGTCCCCTTCGACTCCTTGCGGTCGGAGTTGCCAGCGGGGACTCGCCGGGTGAGCCCCGTTCAACGCGAGCAAATGCTGCGGGATCGCCGAGAGGCGCTCTGGTTGCGCTACCGGCGCTAGCCCGCTTCGGAGGCCGGCGCGGGTTTCGCCGCCTGCACTTCGGTGATCTGGTCCACGAAGTCGAGTTTTGCAAGCCGCTTCAGGATGTCGGCGTAACCGGCCTGGTGGGTGCTTCCCGTGACGCGCCATTGGTCGGTCATGCAGGGCGAGCCGCCGTCGCGATCGACCTGCGCGGACGGGTCGATGCCCTGAACGGTTTCGGCGTCGGAGTCCGAGGCCGGGATGCAGTAGACGTAGCGGATTGCGCGAAGCGGAGGCCCCTGGAGTCCGAGTTCGTTGAGGCTCCCCAGGTCGAACTTGATCTTTTGGCCGGGGCCCCGCGTGCGCTCGGCATCCCTCTGAAGTCCCCGGATCCGCGCGGCGAGAGCTTCGGGTTGCCCGGCGGGCATCGGCACGAGGTGGCCGTTGCTCTGGCTGCGAGAGCCGATGACCGCACCCGAGGGATCGAGAAAGACCTGGAGTTCTGTCCGCTCCTGGAACTGGATCTGGGTCCACTCGATGCCATAGAAGGGCTTGTTGTCGCGGTAGTAGGCGTGGGTCTCGCGGTTGTTCCCGTCAAAACCCTTGGTCACCGCGCGCACGATCAGGAGTTCCGGCGGCTTGAACCAGGCCTGGAAGGAGGTGGCGCTTACGTCATCGCGGAATTTTCCCTTGGTCGTGGAGTAGCGGTTGAGGAGGCCTTCGAGGTTTCGGGATTCGTCAACGAGCGCTTCCAGGTTGGGGGCTAGGGGAGGGGCCGTGGAGGCACAGGAGAGGGCGAGCGCCGAAACCACAAGCAAGGCAAGCGTGAGTTTTCGCGTGGCCGGGGCGGAGGGGGCTTGATGTCGTTTTCTCGGGGGCACGGGTTCTCTCCTCGTTTCGGTGGGTACGGGTGTGACGGGCGATCCGGTCAAGAAAGGCGTGGCCGTCAATGCCTAGGCTCAGCCGGCACTCATTCCATGGTCCAGGGAAATGATGGCCCCGTGCAGAACACTCGCTTCGGGGGAGGCAATGTAGGCCACGGCGTCGGCGATTTCCTCGGGCTGGGCCAGGCCACGGCGTCCGGAGTAGCGCTGAACCAGGCTCCAGTCGATGCCCTCGGGAAAATCGAGGCGGGTGTTCATCGGGGTATCCACCCCGCCGGGTGCGACGGCGTTGATCCGGATGCCCCTGTCGATGTACTCCATCGCGAGGGAGCGGGTCAACTGGACGACTCCTCCCTTGCTTGCGGTGTACGCCACCGTGTAGGCCTGGCCCTGGAGTCCCGCCACCGAGGCGATGTTGACGATGTTTCCGCCGCGTTCAACGATCGCGGGAAGGGCGGCTTGGCACATGAGGGCGGTTCCCGTCAGGTTGACACCGAGAATCAGATCCCAGTCGGCCTCGGGCATCTTTTCGAACTCGTGGAAGCGGACCACGCCCGCCGAATTGCACAGAATGTCGAGCTGACCAAAGGCTTCAAGGCAGGCGGCGACAGCGGCCCGGCACTCGGAACTCCGGCGGACGTCGGTGGTCGCCGTTTCCATGCGACCGCCCGCTTCGATCGCGGTCTTGCGCGCGGTTTCCAGGCCGGCCGAGTCGACGTCGATTCCGAAGATCTTCGCGCCCTCCGAGGCCAGTCGAAGCGCGACACAGAGGCCGAGCCCGGAGGCGACTCCGGTGACGAGCGCCACCTTTCCTTCAAAGCGATTGGATTTCATTCTTGGTGTTTCTCTCACGTTCGACCCGATTTCAACGGGGACTCTGCGCGCGGTGCCACTCCACCGTGCGGCGAAGTCCTTCCTTGAAGTCGATTGCGGGGTTGAAATCGAATGCTTCTCTCGCGCGAGTGATGTCGGCCTGGGAGTCCCGGATGTCGCCGGGGCGTACCTCGACATACTCGGGTTCGAATTGGGTGCCGAGGATTTCGTTCAGCAGTTCGACGAGTTGATTGAGGCTTGCGTGTTGTCCGCAGGCGGCGTTGACGTTGATGGCCCGCGCATCCGATTGCGCCGCTTCGAGGTTGGCGTTGACGATGTTGTCGATGTAGATGAAATCTCGCGTCTGTTCTCCGTCCCCGTAGATCACCGGGGGGCTCCCGTCGATCATCCGGGTGATGAACTTGGGGACGACGGCCGCGTACTCGGAGTTTGGGTCCTGGCGAGGACCGAAGACGTTGAAGTAGCGCAGGCCGATGACGTCCACCCCGTAGAGGGGCGCAAAAATGCTCGTCAGCATCTCTCCGGAGGCCTTGCTCATCGCATAGGGAGAAAGCGGGCTGGGCAGCAGGTCTTCATGCTTCGGCAGCTCGGGGCCGTCCCCGTAGATCGCGGAGCTGCTGGCGCATACGACTTTCTTGACGCCGGCTTCCCGGGCGGCCAGGAGCACGTTCAGGCTTCCGTTGACGTTGGTCGCCACGGTCGAGACGGGGTCCTCGATGGATTGTTGAACCGATGGCAACGCGGCCTGGTGGTAGACGTAGTGGGCTCCACGGAAGGGCGCGCCAAGGTCTTCGGCGTTTCGAATGTCGGCCTCGAAGAGGTCGAAGCTCCCCGGTGCGATGTCCGCGAGGTTCTCGCGTTTACCGCTCGAGAAGTCATCGACGATCCGAACCGTTTCGCCCCGTTCCACCAGGGCGCGAACGATATGGGATCCAATGAACCCGGCTCCACCGGTGACGACATGTACGGAGTCGCTCAAGGTCTTTATCCGAAGGTGAATCGGCCGCGGTTCTCGAAGCGTGCCGGGGGTTGGCGTCGCGCCGAGTATAACGGTCTCCACGGGGAGGTGCGCGCCGGGCAGCAGGTTGGATCCGAGCCCCTATACTCTCCGTGGCTTCTTTCCCCCCGGTGGATCGAGTTCGTGCGATTGGAGAGGGACGCGATTCGGAGCGAAATGCGACGATCCCGGGCGAGGGGGAGCGGTCGAGCGGGCGATGGAGTGCCGCGTCTCGCGGCCTTGGGGGAGCGAGGTAGGGAATGACGGGCGTTGCCCAGGTAATGAACTCTCTCGGGCGAAGCGGTCTCGAGTACGTCGCTTCGCGTCTCGCACAGGCCTTCGTGCAGCCCGACTGCGATTCTCACCTCCTCGTGACTTCCCGGGTGCCGGGCGACTTGTTTGACGAGATGCTCGGGGAGGTTCGGGTCGAGTTCTTTCGCCGGACCTGGCCGTTGGATCTTTCCCCGATTCGCCGGCTGGGACGTTATCTCGAAGAACACGACATCCAATTGGTCCACAGTCACAATTGGGTCTCCGCCTACCAGGTCTGGGCGGCTCTTCGCCTTTCGTCGGCCCGCCCGGTTCACGTGCTGCACGATCATTGCGGCTCCTACGACGAATGGCGTGGCCCCCTGGATCGGGTGGTCCTGGGTTCTCTCGACGCGGTATTCACGGTGACCGAGCCGGTTCGCGTGCGCTTTGCCCGGCTTCTCGGGTTGGGGGCCGACCGCGCCCTCCGGTTGCCCAATGGGGTGGCGCTGGGACCCGAGGGGGCGCCGTGGACGGGGCGTCCAACGGTTATCCAGGTGGCCAATTTTCACGTGGCCAAGGCGCACGACACCGCCTTCCGGTCAGCGGCTCTGCTTCGGGAGCAAATTCCTGGTCTCCGGTGGGTTTGCGTCGGCGCCCTGGAGGAGAATCTCGAGTACACGGGTCGCATGAGAGAACTTTTCGATGCGCTCGAACTCGAGGGTTGCGTCGAGTTGGTGGGCGGGTGCAGCGACGTTCGCGAGAGACTGCGGGAAGCGAACGTCGGGGTCCTGACTTCGGATACCGAGGGTCTTCCCGTCTCGATCCTGGAGTACATGGCCGAGTCCTTGCCCGTGGTGATGACCGACGTGGGCCAGGCGCCCCATCTTCTGGCGGAATCGGACGCGGGGATCGTCGTGCCGCCCCAGGATCCGGAGTCTTTTCGGGATGCGCTGGCGGGACTCCTGGGCGATCCGTCGAAAGCCGCGACCCTGGGGCGACGTGGGCGGGAGTACGTCGGTCGCTATTTCAGCGACGAGGTCATGATTGATTCCGTGCGCTCGCTCTACGTGGATCTGCTTCGAGAGAGGGGGAAAGTGGAACTGGCGGAGCGCTTGGGGAAATGAGCTTGCGCGTCGCGATGCTGGCTCATAGCGACGCTCCCTGGACGCCGCTCTACGGCGCCGCTCTCCAGGAACGGGGCCACGTCATCAAGATCGGAAGTTTTCACGAGGCGAAGCTCGCCGGCCTCGACTGCGAATTCCTGGGGACGCGTCCGTTTCTTCCCGGTCGAAACCGGACGGACTACCTCTGGGGTGTGCGCCGGGCGGCCCGGTTGTTGCGGAGTTTTCGCCCGGATGTCGTCTTTGCGCCTTTTCTCTCGTCGAACGGGCTGGTGGCTTGCCTGGCCTGGCGCGGCCCCGTGGTGGTGTCCGCGTGCGGAAGCGATGTCCTGGCCGCTCGAACCTGGGCGCAGCGGCAGGTCGTGGCGCGCGTCTGCGCCCGAGCGGTTTGCGTTCACGCGGTTTCCGAAAATCTCGTCGATGCGCTGGTCGACCAGCAGGTGCCCCGGGACAAGATCGAGTGTTTCCCGGTTGGGGTCGACCCCGACCGCTTCGCTTCGCCCGGGGTCGGGGGACAGCGCGAGGGGCACATCCTGGGCGGTCGCAAGCACGACGCCGTCTACCAGAACGACGTGATTGTCGCGGCCTTGGGGGTGTTGCGCGACCGGGGTCGCGAGGTGCGCGGTACGTTGCTCGGCGGCGGGCCCTTGCTGGAAGAGCGGCGGGCCCAGGTGTCGAGCCTGGGGCTCGAAGGCCGGGTCCTTCTTCCGGGCCACGTCGAGCACGAACGAATTCCGGAGTACCTGGCGAGTGCGGCGATCTATGTCTCGGCCTCCCGGAGCGATGGGGCGAGTGCGTCGCTTCTGGAGGCGATGGCTTCGGGTTGTTTTACCGTGGTCGCGGGGATTCGGGCCAACGAATATTGGATCGATTCCGGTCGCACCGGGCTTCTGTTTGACGTGGGCGATCCGGTTTCCCTGGCCAACGCGCTCGAGAAGGCCCTGGATGACGATGAGCTACGTCGCGAGGCGGCCACGCTGAATCGCGCGCGCGTTGTTCGCGAGGCCAAGCATTCCGAGATGATGGATCGATTGGATGGTTTGCTGCGCGCGGTTGCGTTGAAAGCTCCGTGAAAGAAGAGGGGCGATCCTGTGGCGAGTGCGACCTGTGTTGCACCGTCCTTCGTGTCGACGCTCTTGGAAAGCTGGGCGGTCGTCGTTGCACGCACCAGGGGGAAGCCGGGCCGGGCTGCGGGATCTACGCGACCCGTCCGGGGATCTGCCGGGCCTATCGCTGCCTGTGGCTCCAGGGGGGGCTACGCCCCGCGGACCGGCCGGATCGACTGGGAGCCGTGATCGATCTTTCGACGCGGGAAGGGCCGGCGTACCTCGGGATTCGGCAGTTGCGCGAAGGGACTTTCGAGTCGTCCCCACGGTTGCGAGAAATTGCGGACTCGTTTCGCGAGACGATCCCCGTGCGGATCACGCGGGCTGAAGACGCCGAAAATGCGTCGCGGCCCTACCGGGTGCTCCTGCCCAGCGGCTTGGAGCAACGGGTCGAAGGCGAGTGGGTAGAGGAAATCCGCCACGGGAGAACCTTGGGCCGGCGCAGGATTCCTCGACTCGAGCGAGGCTTCCGGCGGATCCGGTTGGCATGGCAACGCTGGCGGCTGAGAGGACTCTCGTAGGGCCGCGACCACTCGATGAGATAGGCCAGAA
>JAZAOF010000002.1:0-15043 GCA_036228265.1 Myxococcota bacterium
GTCGACGGATTTGCCTCTCGCGGGTGTTCGCGTTTTTGACGCCACGGCTTGGTGGGCCGGGCCGGCGGCGAGTCATATGCTGGCATCGCTTGGCGCGGAGGTCATCCACGTCGAGTCGATCCAGCGTCCTGATGGCATGCGAATGGCCGGTGGAGCTTTCTACGATCGCGACCGGTGGTGGGAGCAGAGCGCCTTTTTCCTCGCTTCGAACACCAACAAACGGGGGATCACGCTGGATCTCACACGGCCGGAAGGCCTCGAGGTGGCGCAACGCCTGATCCGTGAATCGGATATCGTGATCGAGAATTTCACGCCGCGCGTGATGGAGGGTTTCGGTCTGGATTGGGAGGCGATCTCGGGGCTCAACCCGGACGCCATCTTTGTACGAATGCCGGCATTCGGCCTCGATGGGCCGTGGCGGAACCACACGGGATTCGCCCAGACGATGGAGCAGATGAGCGGTCTCGCCTGGCTGACGGGACAACGCGACGACCAACCTAGAATCCAGCGAGGACCGTGCGATCCACTCTCGGGTCTGCATGCCGTGTTCTCACTGCTTGTGGCCCTCGAGGAGAAACGCCAAAAGGGGGGCGGCGTCCACGTCGAATGCACGATGGTCGAGGGGGCGTTGAACGCGGCATCGGAACAGTTGGTCGAGTTCACCGCCTACGGAAACCGGATGGAGCGCCAGGGCAATCGCGCCTACAACGCCGCGCCCCAGGGCCTCTATCCGTGTCGAGGCCACAGCCTGGAGAGCCCCCAGTGGCTCGCGCTTTCGGTGGCCACGGAGGATCAATGGGCGGCTCTTCGCCAGTGGTTGGGCGATCCCGCGTGGAGTGCCGAACCCGGCCTCGACGACCTCCGGGGTCGCCGCCAGCGGCACGATGAGATCGACAAGCACCTGGCGGCGCACCTGGCCGACCGGGATCGAAAGGAGGTCGCCGAGTCGCTTCGGGCGATCGGGGTTCCCGCGGCCGTCCTGGCCGACCCCCGGGAGTCGAGCCTTCATTCGCAGATGCGGGCCCGCGGGTTTCACGAAACCCTCGACCATCCCGTCGCTGGGTCCCTGGCCCACCCGACCTTGCCTTTCCGGTACGCCTCGGTCCCCAGTTGGCTTCGCAACCCGGCGCCGACCCTGGGCCAGCACAGCCGCGAAATTCTTGCGGAACTGGGCTACGACGAGGCTCGGATCGCCGCCCTCGAGGAGGCCAAGGTCATCGGCACCGTGCCCGAGGGACTCGCCTAGCGCGGGTCAGCCTTCCAGGGGAAACCCGAGGAGATCGGAGAGTTGCGCCAGGGCGGGTTCGGGAGCTTCGACCTTGATCGTGGTCATCCCGAGTTGCCGGGCGGTTTTCAGGTTGCTTCCGATGTCGTCGAGGAACACCGCGGCCGCAGGGGCGACACCGAGCCGGTCACAGACGAGTTCGTAGATCCGGGGGTCCGGTTTGCGGAGTCCCTCGACGCTCGATTCGACGAAGACATCGAAGAGCCGCTCCAGCCCCGGAGTTGCGGATTCGCTTTTTGACTCGGGCTTCCAGTTGTTGGTCAGGGCCGCGGTCCGGAGACCGCGTTCCCGGATGCGCCCGATGGCGGTGAGCATGGCCGCTCGAGGAATGCTTGTTTCCGCGATTCGCTCCATCATCGTTCGGGCCGAGATGGAGTGTCCCGCTTCGGCGCAGTCGTGCTCGAAGGCGTCGAAGAATTCTTCCATCGAAATTTCGCCCCGCTCGAGTCGCGACCATCCTCCGCCCGGGGCGGTATCCACCACCACGCGGTTGATGGTGCCCAACGGGATCCCGTTGTCGCGCGCGTAATCGGCGATCGCATGCAGGGGCGAACCCAGGACCACCCCCCCCAGGTCGAAGATCACGGCCTCGATAGACACGGCTCAGGGCCTCCTCGTCGTCCGCCGCTCACGCGGGTGGGGTCGCCGCCCGGCTTTCCTGCGACTTCAGCCAGGTCTGGTAGCTACGGCCGTCGGCGGTGTCGCGGCCCGTGAACTCGATGTGGGCGATCTCGCTCAAGGCGACCTTGCGCGTCGCCGTCTGCCCGCGTTTCCAGAGGTCCAACTCGTCGTGGCCGAGGTTGGCCACGTACCCCTCCACGGAGTCGCCGTCATCGAGTTGAAGCGTGACGTCGCCGCGGTACTCGAAAGCGGCGCGTAGGCTCGAGGCGTTGGCCTCGGACGCGAATCCCCGGGTGGGGGCGGCTGCGGTCTCCGCGGGGGAAACGGCGGGTTCCGGGGTCGTGGCATGCTCGTCGGGGCTGGGCGGCGTGGACCGCGGACCGAAGAAGACCGCCCGGGCCATGGCCATGAGGCCGCCCAGGGACGAGAACGCGTGATTCACGGAGCTTCCTTCGAAGCCCGAGTGGACCATGCAGTCCTGGCACTGGGGATTGCCGCTCGCGTGTCCGTAGTCCGCCCATGCGGTTTTTTCGATGAGGTCCTCGAAGTTCTTCTCGTAGCCTTCCTGCAGCAGGTAGCAGGGTTTTTGCCAACCGAAGACGCTGTAGGTGGGCATGGCCCAGGGAGTGCATTCGTAGTCGCGTTCCCCGGCCAGGAATTCAATGAACAGCGGCGATTGGTTGAATCTCCAGCGCTTCGCCTGGCCGTCGAAGATTCGGCGGAAGAGATCGATCGTGCGTTGTCGTTTGAGGAAGTGCCCCTGGTCGGGGGCCTTGTCGTAGGAGTATCCCGGAGAGACCATCATTCCTTCGACTCCCAGATCCATCATCTCGTCGAAAAACTGCCGGGTACGCGCCGGGTCGGCCCCGTCAAAGAGCGTGGTATTCGTGGTGATTCGGAAGCCCCGATCGATGGCTTTCTGGATAGCCCGGTACGCGACTTCAAAAGTGCCCTCCCGGCAAACCGAGCGGTCGTGTTCTTCCTGGAGGCCGTCGAGGTGGACGCTAAAGGACAGGTACTTGCTGGGTTCGAAGAGCGAGAGCTTTTCTTCCAGGAGCAGCGCGTTGGTGCACAGGTAGATGTATTTGCGTCGTGCCACGAGTTCGCGGACCAGGACGTCGATCTCCGGGTGCATCAGCGGTTCGCCGCCGGGGATGCTCACCATGGGCGTACCGCAGTCGTCGACGGCACGAAGGCATTCTTCCACGGAGAGATGGGACTTCAGGATGTTCGAGGGGTATTGGATCTTTCCGCAGCCGGCGCACGCCAGGTTGCAGCGGTAGAGCGGCTCAAGCATCAGGACGAGGGGGTAACGGCGGTTTCCCTTCAGTCTTTGGCCGATTACGTAGCTGGCGACGGTCCACATTTGGGAAATCGGAACGGGCATCGGCGAATCTCCTGGCCTCTGGGGACGACGGCATCGTCGGCGGCAACTCTAGGCCGACCCGCGGCGTCGCGCGCGGGGGGGCGACCCCGAGTTGGACTCAAACCGGGGTTCGGGTCGGCAAAAGAGGCTCCGGGACGCCTCCCGCGGCGCCGGGAGGGGGCTTTTCCCAGGTGCGGAGGTCCGAGAGCGCGCTCTGGAATCCAAGAATCCGCTCCGAGGAGGGTTTCCAGGCCAGCCAGCCCAATCCCCCGGAAGCCGCCAACCCAAGGACGGCCAGGGCCCGAAGAAATCCTCGGCGCTGGGCGCGGTGGGCTCCGATCTCCGCCCCTACTGCCAATGCGCCGGCGCCCGCGGCGGAGACCATCTCGTAGTCCTGGCGGGTACGGGCTTTTTCGAGCCCTCGTTCGAGCAGGGTGCGGGCGTTCGCGAGGGCTGTGGGATTCGCGGCCGGTCGTGAAACGGGCGGTCCGCCCAGTTCGAGTTCCGCCCAGACTCCCGCGTGATCGGAGTACGAACTGGCTCGGTCCGCGATCGAGATCGGCGAGTCGAAGGCACGCCGTACCGTCACCGGGCGAAGGGCCCGGCGGTCGCCGTCTCTCGTAAAGACGTAGTCGATGCGATCGCCCAGCGCTGTCGAGTCGGCCTCGCGGTAGGCGTTGCCCGGAGCAATCGTCGCCTGTCTCCGGTCGAGGGCTGCGGCGACGTCGGTCCAGCCGGTCAGTCCGGTGAGCACCCCGTACTCGGGTTCGCCTTCCCGAAGATTGAAGTCACCCAGCGCAACCAGGGGATCCGAGACGGACTCGAGGGCGGCCGCGATCTGCACGGCCTGGGCGACACGGGTTTCGAGGTAGGTGTCGCTCGCGAGACTCGGGGCGTAACGGGCATGCAGGTGGGTGTTCACCAGGGTGATGGGACCTCGAGGGGTGTCGATGCCAAGGAGAGCGAACCCCTTGCCGCCGTAGTAGTCGCTGTGGTCGATCCGCTCGGCGGCCCCTTCGACGGCGAAGGGTTCGAAGCGTCGTTCGGCGATTGGAAACCGGGACAGAACCAGCAGGCCGCTTCCACCGAAGGCCTGGGGCCGGAGCCACGTGTGGCCGTAGCCAGCCCGCGCTCCCAGGGAGAGCAGGGTGTCGCGTGCCGGCTGGGTCCAAGCTTCCTGGAAGCCGACGATATCGGCCTTCCATTCCGGCAGTTTTTCACCGATGGCCCGGATGCGTTCTTCCGGATCGGGAGCGATGCCCAGGGGCAGGGCCCAGACGTTCAGCGTGAGGACGCGCAATCGCACAGGGGGCGACGCTACCACACGGACCCCGACGCCTGCGCGCGGTGGGCAACGCTGTAGAATCGGGCCGACGGAATTTCACGGAGGTTTCAATGTACGAGCAGATTCTCTACGAAGTCGAAGAGCCCGTTGCGACGATCACGCTGAACCGGCCCGGCCAACTCAACGCCTGGACCAATCGCATGGGCGACGAAGTCCGGCACGCCGTCGCGCAGGCCGAAGCCGATCCGAGCGTGGTGGGGATCGTGCTCACGGGCGCAGGGAGGGGTTTTTGCGCCGGTGCGGACCTCAAGGGGCTCCAGGCGATCGGTGACGGGGACCGTGGCGGCGCGTTCGGGCGAGATGGAGACGGGGTGGATCTCAGTGCCGAGCCGGGGGACCCCGAGGCCCCTCGCTCCTTCCAGAAAACCTACACCTACTTCCTTTCCGTGAGGAAGCCGGTCATCTCGGCCATCAACGGACCCTGCGCGGGCATGGCGGTTCCGATCGCGCTTTTTTCTGATCTGCGTTTTGCATCCGATCGCGCGATTTTTACGACGGCCTTCGCACACCGCGGGTTGATCGCCGAATGGGGGATCAGCTGGATTCTTCCCCGGCTCGTGGGGCCAGCTCATGCGATGGACCTCCTGATTTCCGGTCGAAAGGTCGATGCCGAGGAGGCGTGTCGCATGGGCGTGGTGAACCGGGTGTTGCCCCATGACGAGCTTCTTCCGTTCGTGCGTTCGTATATCGAAAACCTGGCGGCGCACAGTTCCCCGGCCTCGATGAAGGTCATGAAACAGGAGGTCTACCGGCACCTGACGGAGACTCTCGAGACCGCCCATGACGACTCGGTTCAATTGATGCTCGAGAGCTTCGAACGACCGGATTTCAAGGAAGGCGTCGACGCCTTCCTCCAGAAACGAAAGCCGCGCTTCGAACGCGTCTAGTCCCACGCGGCCTCGCGTTTCGTTCTCGAGGCTTCCGGGGTCCGCAGAGGGGCCAGGGCCCGGTCGATCGATTCCGGCGAGGGGGCGAAGAGCAGCCCCGGGGAAGGCCCTCCGGCCTCCGAATCCAGGGGGAGCCACAGCGCGTTCTCTCCAGCAGCGGCGCGGGCCCTGGGCCAGCCGCCCGGCGGAGCGTCGAGGCCGATGTAGAAGCTTCGTTGGGTGCCGGGCTCGAGACCCAGGCGCGTCTTGTGGGCCTCGAAGGCGCGCCGCACGATGCCCAGGGCGATGCAGCCGACGCTGAACCGCGCGTTGATTTCGACGATCGGGCGCAGGAGTTCGCGTCCACGGTCCCGGGGTTCCAGGAAGGTGAAGCTGTCGACTCCGAGGGGGCCCCGGTAGCCCGCCTTTTGCGCGGCCTCGGCGGCCAGGATCGACGATTCGCGCAGGACCTCATCCGGCGGTTGCCCGGAGCCCACTCGCCCCCGGGAGTCGATGCGGCCGCGGTGCCCCAGGCATAGCCCGGCTGGGCTCACGATTTGTTCCAGGCTTCCGAGCAACCGGGTCTCGTCGCGTTCTCCGATGAACCACTGGGTGCAGAAGTCCCCTTGACGCTGGAGCCACGGCTCGAGCAGGGCTCCGCCGCGCTTTGCCAGCCGGAGCGCGGCGCTGCGCAGCGCGGCCGGGCTCGACTGGCGCCAGGAGTCGGCGTCGTATCCCACGCGACCGCGTCCGTTGAACCCGTACCGCGGTTTCAGGACGAAGGATTGCAGGGCCCAGGTCGGCCAGTTTCGGAGTCGGTCTTCGATGGCGCGAAACGCGCGCACCGGTTCATCGAGTTCTTCGGGATCGAGAACGTCGACACAATCGACGAGACAATCCGGCAGGGCTCCGTGCTCGCGGGCCAGGCGCTGGGCAAATCCCTTGTCGTTGAGTTGCGCGGTTGTGAGCGGCTGGGCGGCGCCGTAGGCCAGGCCGGACTCCTCGGCGCGCCGCTGGGCTTCGGGAGTGGAAAGCCAGGGCACCAGGCCCCCGTCGTTTTCGAGCCCGGCGAAAGCGGGTCGGTCGGGGGGGGCACCCAGTTCCGGCGGCCAGGGGGGCGGGTCTGTCATTTCGATTTCGGTGGCGGTCGACGCGAAGAGCAGGCGCCAGAGACGCCGAACGGTTCGCGGCGCGGCTTTGTCCAGGGCCGCAGGGGGCACGGAACCTTCTTCGGCTCCCAGGTTCGGCAGCAATCGAACTCCGGGCGAACGGGACCGGGGGCTCACGTGCGGGAGGCGTTCGCGGGTTTGGCTTTGCCGGGTTGGGCGGGGATTCCGGACTCCTGGGTCGAGCGCGCCCCGCGCACGGCCTCGATGAATTCCTCGCTGAGTCCGGCCTTCCGTCGTGCGGCTGCGTCGAACCGCCGCGCCTTCGCCCGGGCCAGGCAAAGGGGGAAGGGCACGGCATCGAGGTAGGCCTCGAGGTCCGTCGATGCCTCTACCGAGAGACGCTCGAGCCAGGTTGCGGCCGCCCGCACGTGGCCGATCTCGTCGTCATGAACGCGTTGGCAGACCTGGGCCGTGGCCTCGTCGCCGGCGCTTCGGAACGCGTCGCGGTAGACGAGGGAAAAGTCGAGGTTGGCCTGTTCCAGGGTTAGCCCCAAGGCCGCGAGAAAGGCCCGGGGGCCCGCGCCGGATTGTTCGATCCCCGCGACCTGGCGCCAGAAATAATCCGATTGAGGGTGGTCGGCGAGACACTCGCCGTGGTCGCGCAGTCGCTCGAGGTAGAGCCGGCAATGGTCCTGCTCTTCGCCGAGGGTAAACGCCAACATTCCGCGCAAGCCGGGGGGCATTTGGGGCCATCGAAGAAGTGCCCAGGCCAGGAGTTCGACGGCGACAAGCTCGTGGTGAGCAAAGCGCGCCAGGCACCGGGCTCGCGCTTTTGGGTCGTGAAGGTCTCGCGGTTTCGGAAGGGGGTCGCTGCCGGGCTGCATGGCGATTTCGGGGCTGCGGGCTGGCCGGGCGGGCGGGCGCGGTCCCGGCTCGGGGAGATCTGGCGTGTCGCCGGGAATCGCCGCGAGCTTCGTGGCGAGATCGCCGCGGGAGAGAATCCGCGCGCAGTGCGAAGAGAGCGTCGGAGAGCCGGTTTCGGCGGATCGGTTCATTCGGTTGCGGCTCGCTTTTCGCGGTGGGGGACTCGAAGGCGGTGCTTCACAGTATAGAACGGCCGTCGAGAGGCTCGGTCGGGAGCGCCCATCGGGCGGTCCGAAGTCTTTACCCCGTTAGTGAAACGTGTTTCAATACCGCCCCCCATGGAAGAGCGAGCCCAGAGAATCGTAGACACGGCCATCGAACTCGCCGAGAGAGGCGGTTTCGAGGCCGTCCGATTGCGGGACGTGGCCGCCGACGCCGGCGTGGCGCTGGGCACCCTCTACCGCCGCTTTCGAAGCAAAGAGGATCTGCTGATCGCCGCCCTGGAGGCCGAAACCGCCTCCCTGGAGGAGCGGATTCGGGCTCGCCTGCCCCGAGGTTCCACCGCCCTGGAGCGCGTGTCCGGTTTTTTCGAGGTCGCTACCCGCGGAATTTGCCGTCGTCCGAACCTGGCTCGGGCTTGCATTCGGGCCGCCGCTTCCGGCGATCCCGAATTGGCCCAACGGGTGGCGGGCTTTCAGCATCGCGTAGAGGCTCTCGTCGTTTCGGCGCTCCGGGGCCGCCCGGTTCGGGTCGGCGCGGACATCGACGAGGCCGACCTGGCGATTGCTTCGACGTTGCAACTCGTCTGGTTCGCGTCCCTGGTGGCCTGGTCCGGCGAACTGCAGGGACGCGAGGCCGTGATCGACCAGATGCGGAAAGCGGCGGCCCAGATACTGCCCGACTCCCGATCGGGTCACTGAAAATCCGCTTCGGCGCGGAACCGGAATTGAGACCTCATGGATATCCAGTTTACGAACGAGCAGAAAAAACTCCGCCAGGAGATCCGGGACTACTACGCGGAGATGTTTACGCCCGAGTTGCGGAAGGCCTACGACGCCGAGCACGAGGAGATGGGCGGCCCGATTTTTCGACAAATCGTCGAGCAAATGGGAAAGGACGGTTGGCTCGGGGTCGGTTGGCCCAAGGAATACGGCGGACAAGGCCGGACGCCTCTCGATCAGTTCATCTTCTGGAATGAAACCTGGAAGGCGCGGGCGCCGCTTCCCATCATCATGTGTACGACGATCGGCCCGACGCTCATGCAGTACGGGACCGAGGAACAGAAACGGGAGTTTCTTCCCCGAATCCAGCGGGGCGAGTTGATGTTCGGCGTGGGGTACAGCGAACCCGAAGCGGGAACCGACCTGGCTTCCCTCCGAACGCGCGCGGTTCGCGATGGCGACGACTACGTGATCAACGGGCAGAAGGTCTGGACGACTCACGGGCAGGCGGCGGACTACATCTGGCTGGCCGCGAGGACCGATTCCGAAGCCCCCAAGCACAAGGGAATCTCGATCATCCTCGTTCCGACGAGCGATCCCGGATTTTCGGTCACGCCGATCTATACGGTGGGGCGCGAGCGGACCAACGTCACGTATTACAAGGACGTGCGGGTGCCCGTTTCGAACCTGGTCGGTCCGGAAAACGCGGGTTGGAGCCTGATTACCTCGCAGCTCAACCACGAGCGGATCGTTCTCGCCATTCCGGGATTTGCCGAGACCGTGTTTGAAGACGTTTGGCGCTGGGCGTGCCAGGCGCCCGCCCCGGGCGGCGGGGTCATGAGCGACCAGCAGTGGGTCCAGGTGCAGTTGGCGCGGGTGCACGCGAAGCTCCAGGCGCTCCACGTTCTCAACTGGCGCTCGGCCTGGGCTCTCACCGAAGGCGTCCCCGACATGGCGGACGCGTCGGCCCTCAAGGTGATGGGCTCGGAGTTCTTCGTCGAGTGCCAGAATCTACTGCTCGAAATCACGGGGGCCGCAGGCCTGGTGATCAAGGGAGAGGAGACGGCACTCCTCGACGGGAAACTCGAGGCCGCCTATCGCAGTGCCGTGACGTACACGTTTGGCGGCGGTGTAAACGAAGTGCAGCGAGACATCATTGCCATGGCTGGTTTGGGAATGCCGCGAGCGCGACCGCGGGCTTGATTGAAGGAGACAGATCGTGTCCGAGATGGAAAAGCGAAAGCAGGAATTCGAACAGAAGATTCAGTCCTTCGCGGGGCTGGCGGAGGGCCCTCCCGTGACCGGGGCGGATCCGGTGAACGAGGCCATGATTCGCCATTGGTGCGATGCCATGGGCGACGGGAATCCCATCTATGCGGACCGCAGCGCTGCGGAGAAGAGCGTCCACGGCGAACTCGTGGCCCCGCCCTCGATGCTGCAGGCATGGATTTTGCCCGGTTTCGAGATGAGCGACCGCTCCGAGACGGAAGGCGAGAACAACCAGCTCGAATTGCACGCGATCTTTGACGCCGAAGGCTACACGGGCGTGGTGGCGACCAATACCGAGCAGGAGTACACGCGCTACCTGCGACCGGGCGACGAGGTGACCGCGGACACGGTCATCGAGAGCATCTCCGAGCAGAAGTCCACCGGGCTTGGCGTCGGTTATTTCATCGTGACGCGCACGGTCTTTACGAACCAGCACGGGGAAAACCTCGGTTGGATGACTTTCCGCGTTCTGAAGTTCAAGCCCAGCCAGCCCGCCCAGGCGTCGTCGGATACGGAAGCCGCGCCGGCGAAACCCGCGAGAATCCAGAGTCCGCGCGGTTTCGACAATGGCTGGTGGTGGGAAGCGATCGATGAGGGCCAGTTGCGGATCCAGGCCTGCAGCGACTGCGGGGCTTTGAGGCATCCGCCCCGCCCGGCGTGCGCCGAGTGCCAGTCGACGAGTTGGGGGTCGATCGAGAGCAGCGGACGCGGGACCGTGCACACCTTTACGCTTGTGCATCACCCGCCGGTTCCGGGATACGACCTTCCGATTCCGATCGGGCTCGTCGAACTGGAAGAGGGCACGCGAATCGTGGCCAATCTCGCCGGCTGTCGGGAGGAAGACATTCACATCGGGATGAAGGTCGAGTGCCGCGTCGAGGACGCGGACGAGACCGTCAAGTTGCCCTTCTTTTACCCGGCCGCCTGAGAAGCGCCGGAGAGAGCATCATGGATTTTCGATTTAGCGAAGAGCAGGAAGCCCTCCAGGGACTGGCCCGGGAGATCTTCGAAAACGAAGTCACGCCCGAACGGCTGAAGGCCATCGAGGCGGCAGGCGACGGGATCGACGAGGAGTTGTGGACACGCCTCGCCGAGGCCAATCTCCTGGGTCTCGCCATCGCCGAGAACCAGGGCGGCATGGGCATGGGTTTTTTTGAGCTCTGCGTGCTGCTCCACGAGATGGGCCGCGCGGTGGCCCCAGTGCCGCTGCTTTCGTCTTTGGTGGGCGCCGCTTGCCCCCTTGCCGAATTCGGCACCGAGGATCAGCGCGATCGTTGGCTGGCCCCGCTTGCGAAAGGGGAGCTTGTGCTGGCGGCCGGCGCCCTGGACGCGTCCCCGATCGACGCGACTCCCGGCGGAGCGGGTTGGGTTCTTTCGGGCTCCTGCAATCACGTGGCGGCGGTGCATCGTGCCAAGCGGGTGGTTCTCCGCGTGCGGGACGCGGAAGGCGATTTTCTCGCGCTCGTCGACCCTCTGGCCGATGGCGTTTCGCTTCGGCGCGGTCTTACGTCTCGACGGGAGCCGGTGTTTGCGATCCACCTGGACGGCGTCGACCTCGACGCGACCGAGGCCCTACGAGCTCCCGGCATCGTGCGCTGGACCCACCAGCGAATGCAGGTGGCCCTCGCGGTCACCCACGTCGGTGTTTGCGAACGTGCCCTCGAGATCACGACATCCTACCTGGCGGAGCGAGAACAGTTCGGCGCGCCCCTGGCTTCGCTCACCGCGGTCCAGCACCGCTGCGCCGATGCCTACATTGGCCTCGATGCCATGCGATGGATGGCCTGGATGGCGGCTTCGCGCCTCGACGAAGGCGTGGATGCCGCACGGGAGGCCTGGGGCGCGAAGTTCTGGGCCGCCGACGCCGGGTCAAAGATTGCGTCGGCGGTGCAGCACCTCCACGGTGGTATGGGGGTCGACATGGATTACGCCATCCACCGCTATTTCTTTTGGAGCAAGGCGCTCGAATTGGAGCTCGGTTCGGCGACGAAGCAGTTGCTCGAGTTGGGTGAAGACATGGCCCGAACGGGGCCCGAGGAGTTCGAATGAGTGAGACTGGGGTGACGCTTGGACAGGTGGAGGTGGGTACGGCACTGCCGGAACTCTCGATTCCGATTACGTCGAGCTTGATCGTCGGGGGGGCGCTGGCCTCTCGCGATTTTACGCCGGTGCACCACGACAAGGCGGCGGCCCAGGCGGCCGGCGTGCCCGACATTTTCATGAACATCCTGACGACCAACGGGCTCGTAGGTCGTTACGTCACCGATTGGGCGGGGCCGAACGCGAAAATCGAGAACGTGAACATTCGCCTGGGCACCCCGAATACCCCGGGCGAGACGATGAAGTTCACGGGCCAGGTGGTGGAGATGTCTGGAGACACGGCCACGGTCGAGTTGTCCGGTTCGAATTCGTGGGGCGATCACGTCACCGGAACGGTGCGCGTGGCGCTACCGCGCTAGCGAGGGGCATGATGGATCGAACACTCAAGGATCAGGCGGTCATCGTCGGCATCGGCCAGACGGATTTCAGCAAGAATTCCGGTCGCTCGGAACTGCAGCTTGCGGTGGAGTGCGTGAAGGCCGCGATCGACGATGCCGGTCTCAGCGTGAACGACATCGACGGGATGTCCGCGTTTACGCTGGACACCAGCGACGAAATCGAAATTGCGCGGACCCTGGGGATCCCCAAGCTCACGTTCTGGGGGAGGATTCCCTATGGCGGCGGAGCTGCGGTGGGGATCGTTCACCAGGCGGCGATGGCCGTGGCCACGGGGGCGGCGAAGTACGTCGTGGGGTATCGGGCGCTCAACGGTCGATCGGGTCAGCGCTATTCGATGGGCGTCTCCGGTGACATCGTGACGTCGGATCTCGTTCACTGGGGCTACTACATGCCGGCCGGCCTGCTGACGCCGGCTTCCTGGGTGGCGATGTTCACCCAGCGCTACATGCACCAGACGGGCTGCACGAGCTTGGACCTGGCCCAGGTGGCGGTTTCCACCCGGCGCCACGCCATCAACAACCCGAATGCGTTCTATCACGGCCGCGAGTTGACGATCGAAGATCACCAGGAGGCGCGCATGATCGCCGACCCGCTTCGCCTCTACGACTGTTGCCAGGAGACCGACGGGGGCTGCGCGTTCATCGTGACGACCCCGGAACGTGCCAAGGACCTGAAGCAACCGGGAGCCATCATCCGCGGCATCGCCCAGGGATCCACGGATGACCAGGAGCAGATGACGAGTTTCTACCGGAAGGACATCGCGCGCCTGCCGGAGATGGAACTGGTGGCCGAGCAGGTCTACTCGATGTCGGGCCTCGGGCCCCAGGACGTGGAGGCGGCCGTCATCTACGACGCCTTCACCGCGATCATCCTCTTCCAGTTGGAGTCCTTCGGTTTTTGCGACGTGGGCGAGGCGAAGGATTTCGTCAAGGACGCCGCCCTCGAAGTCGGGGGGCGGCTTCCGAGCAATACCCACGGTGGGCAACTTTCCGAGGCCTACATCCACGGGATCAACGGCGTGAATGAAGGCGTGAGGCTGATTCGCGGCACTTCCGTCAACCAGCCCGAAAAGAACGATTGCGTGCTCGTGACCGCCGGAGTCGGGGTCCCCACGAGCGCGATGATTCTCGGCAAGCTCGACTGAGCTTTCCGAACAAGGAGTCCAGCATGTCTGAAGCCGTCATCATCGAAGCTCTTCGCAGCCCCATCGCCCGGGGAAAGATGGGCAAGGGGGGGCTTTCCGGAATCCATCCGGCCACGCTCCTCGGCACCCTCCAGCAGGCCGTCGTCGACCGCTCGGGAATCGAGCCGGAGCAGGTCGAGGAGGTGATTGCGGGTTGCGTCACCCAAGCCGGAGAACAGGCCGGAAACATCGCTCGCCACGCGTGGTTGTCTCGCGGCAACGGCTGGCATACCGGGGGCACGACGGTGGACACCCAGTGCGGTTCGGGCCAACAGGCGAACCACCTGGTCCAGGCGCTCGTGAAGTCCGGCAACATCGATTGCGGGATCGCCGGTGGAGTCGAAGTCATGAGCCACGTGGGCCTCGGGGCGAACGTCATCAACGGGCCGGGATTTTTTCTGCCCGAGGGATATCCGTGGGACCAGTGTCCGAGCCAGTTTGACGCGGCCCAGCGCATCGCGGATAACCGCGGGATCACCCGGGAAGACGTCGACCAGTTCGCCCTGGAGAGCCAGCAGAAGGCCGCGAAGGCCAGCGGCGAGGGGCGTTTCAAGGACGAGATTCTTCCGATTGCTGCGCCGCTCTTTGGCGATGACGGAACTCCCAACGGCGAAACGCGGGTCGTGGACACCGACGAGGGCATTCGCGAGAGCACTCTCGAGGGGCTTTCGCAGTTGCGACCGGTGAGCGAGGGGGGCATTCACACGGCGGGTAATTCTTCGCAGATTTCAGACGGGGCGGCCGCCGTCCTGTGGATGAGCGAAGACCGGGCGAAGGCCCAGGGCCTGAAGCCCCGGGCGCGGATCGTCAGCGGCGTCGTTGCCGGGGCCGACCCCTACTATCTCCTCGATGGCCCGATCGACGCGACGCAGCAGATCCTGAAGAAGACGGGGATGGAGATGTCGGACTTCGACCTCTTCGAGATCAACGAGGCCTTTGCCGCGGTCGTCCTCTCGTGGGAACGGGTCATGAAGCCCGACATGTCCCGGGTCAACGTCAATGGCGGGGCCATCGCACTCGGACATCCGGTAGGATGCACGGGCTCTCGCCTGATCATTACCGCGCTTCACGAATTGGAGAAGCGCAACGCCAGCACGGCACTGGTGACCATGTGCTGCGGCGCCGCCGTGGGCACGGCGACGGTCATCGAGCGCCTCTAGGTCAACGGGCGAGACTCAGAGGAGAAGGAAATGTCACTCGAAGGAAAAGTTGCGGTCGTTACCGGCGCCGCTCACGGTCTCGGACGCATCCACGCGCTCGCTTTGGCGGCGCGCGGGGCCCGGGTCGTTGTCAACGACCTCGGCGCGGCGGTGGATGGCTCCGGCCGGGACGAGGAACCGGCCCAGGCGGTCGTTTCCGAAATCAAGGAGGCCGGGGGCGAGGCCATGGCCCATTTCGGCGACGTGGCCAACTGGGACTCCGCCCAGGCGATGATCCAGGCGGCCGTCGAGTCCTTTGGCGATCTCCACATCCTGGTGAACAACGCCGGCTTTACGCGAGATGCGACCCTCTTCAACATGACCGAAGAGCAGTTCGACTCGGTCGTTCGCGTACACCTGAAGGGACATTTTTGCCCCATGAAGTTCGCGGCCGATTACTGGCGGCAGAAGTCGAAGAGCGAAGGGGGGGCGATCTATGGGCGACTGATCAGCACCGCCTCGGAGAGTTACTTCTTTTCTCCCCCCGGACAGCCGA
>JAZAOF010000003.1:0-5418 GCA_036228265.1 Myxococcota bacterium
GCGCTGAACGCCCGTCGGAACGCGGGCCGAAATCCGCAGGCGATCTACCGCGATCCGATGTCGTTGGAGGATTACCTCGCCGTGCGGATGATCAGCACCCCGTTTTGCCTCTACGATTGCGACGTCCCCGTCGATGGCGCGCCGGCGTTCATCGTGGCCTCGCTCGTTGCGGCCCCGGACCTGAAGCGGCCGCCGCTTCGGGTCGAAGCGGTGGGATCGGCGCTCCGGGGAAGACCGTCGTGGGACCAGTTCGACGATCTATCGACGATGGCGGCGCGAGACGCCAGCGCGATGTTGTGGAATAGGACGGACCTACGGCCTTGGGTTGTTGACGTGGCCGAACTCTACGACGGGTTCTGCTTCATTACGCTTTCCTGGCTGGCGGGGTTGGGTTTTTGTGGAGTGGGGGACGGCGGGGCGTTCATCGAAGGGGGGGACCGCATCGCACTCGAAGGAGAGATTCCCCTCAATACGCACGGCGGCCAACTTTCCGCCGGTCGGCTTCACGGATTTGGGTTTCTTCACGAAGCCTGCGTGCAACTCTGGGGGGAGGGGGGCGACCGCCAGGTCGCCGGCGATCCCCAGGTCGCGGTGGCCGCGGCGGGTGGCGGGCCGATCGCGGGCTGTCTTCTCATTTCGCGCCCCTGACGCTGTCCGCGTTCGAGAGGGAAGAATCGGGATTTGCGGACGCACCCCAACACGAGGCGGGTAGATCGTCGAGCGCGTCGGCAAGAATTTCGGCGAAAACGGCGTGGCCGCGGGCGTTGGCGTGTCGGTCGTTGGAATTGACCCAGAGGCTCGAAGCGTCTTCCGCGCGGAAGCGCTCGAGGCTCTCCACGGCGACGAGGCCGCTTTCTCGGGCCGCGCCAGCAATGGCTGCGTAGTGTCTCTTGTAGGGGTGGAGGGTGTTGAGGGCCTGCATCTGCGTGTGGACCAGGAGGACACCGCAAAAGTCGAATTCCTGGCCGAGCCGGGCGAGACGGTCGAAATTTTCCCGGACGACCGCCCAGGCCTCCGGGTTCTCGAAGTAGTTTTCATCGAGCTCAAAGGCAAAGCTGCCCCGGGGCGTGAGTACGAGTTCGCGGAAGGCCAGCCAGCGCGGCCGTAGCCAGCGCCAGAGTTGGCTCGGCGAATCGTGCCGAAAGAGGCTAGCCGCGTACTCGCGGTCGAGAGAACGGCGGTAGGCGGGCCCTTCAATGTCGTTGATCGAGTAGCCGTAGACGACGATGTCCGGGCGAAAATCGATGGCGAGATCCTCCAGGCGTTGGAGCACGCCGGTGGAGTTGAGGCCGGCAATGGCGAAGTTCAACACTTCGACCGGGCCCGATCGCTCACCGTCATTCGGTCGTTCTTCCAACCGTTCTTCGAGCCGTTCTTCCAACCGCGCCGCGTAGGTCTCGTCGTTTTCGACACCCCATCCCATGGCCGTGGAGTCCCCGAGGATTGCGATTCGAGCGACGTTCTCCGGTTTCACACGGGGACGTTCACGCCCTCGGAAGCCGTCACGATTCGCCGTGTAGAGAGCTCCGGCGGTCAACCCCCGGACGCCGGGTTGGGCAAAGTCTTCCTCCAGGTGAAGACGGGGGAGCCCCGGTTCGACACCGGGAGTTTCTGTCGAAGGTCTCTGGGGAAGCGAGAGTCCTGGGGAGAAAATCCGGAAGAGTCCTTCCGTGATCGCGAGGAGCAAGGCCAGCACCAGCACGGTGGTGATTCCATCGAGAGCCAGTCGGCGGAGGCGCGAGGGAGGGGACGCCATGACGCGTTCCATTCTACCGTTCGAAGCGAGTCTTGGCTTTCCTCGACTATACTCGACGCTGGAAGGTTGGAGGGCAGATGGCTGAACCCGAACGAGTTGACCGGCCTGGATCGACCGGACTTCGGTCTCACTGGGCTCGGGCCCTGCGGCGTGCGGTGGTCCTGTTCCTGCTTCTCGCCGCGGCGGTCGTGGCCGTGGCCGTCGCGACCGATGGCTTGCCTCATCTTCCTTTCGACTACGACGGGTTTGACTGAAATCGTGGCGTCGCACGGGCTCGTCGCCGCATCCGATGGAGGGGACAAAGGATGAGCCTCAATCTCGGAACCATTGTTCGTGCGAGTTCGGCGAATCGACCGGAAGCCACGGCGATTGTCTTTGGCGAGCGGAGTCTCAGCTACGGAGAACTCGACCGGTGCGCCCAGGGCATTTCGGCCGGCCTTCGCGAGAGCGGCGTGCAACCCGGGGATACCGTGGCCCTGTTGGTTCCCAACGTGCCGGAATTCACGATGGCCTCCTTCGGCATCCTCTACGCCGGGGCCGTCGTGGTGCCGATCAATGTCCTGGCCGCTGCGCCCGAGGTCTCCTATTTCCTCGAGGATTCGGGTGCACGACTCCTCATCGCACACCCGCTCTTCGAAGACGCCGCCCGGGAGGGCGCCGCGGCGGCGGGTGTTCGCTGCCTGGTCGCGGGTGGGGGGGGCGGAGCCGATTCCCTGGAGGCCATGGCCGAGGGCGTGCCGCAGGAGGAGATCTATCCGACTTCGGCCGAAGACACCGCGGTGATTCTCTACACGTCCGGGACAACGGGAAAGCCCAAGGGCGCAGAACTCACCCACTCGAATCTTCTCCTGAACTGCTCCTTGGTCGTTCCTCGCCTGGTCGATGGACTGGGCCCCGAATCCGTCGCGCTGGCGACCCTGCCCCTGTTTCACAGCTTCGGGCAGACCGTGATCCAGAACGGGATGCTGGCGGCGGGAGGCTGCTTTACGCTGCTCGCACGGTTTGAGCCGGAAAAAGCCTTCGAGGTCATGGAGCGGGACCGGGTAACGATTTTCGCGGGCGTTCCGACGATGTATTTCGCCCTGCTTCATCTCGAAACGTCTCGAAAGTACGACCTGTCGTCCCTCCAATCCTGTTTGACCGGCGGCGCGCCGATGCCCGTCGAGGTCATGGGGGCCTTCGAGAAGAAGTTCGGCGTGGAGGTCCAGGAAGGGTTCGGTCTCTCGGAGACGTCTCCCGTGGCGAGTTTCGGCATGCTCGATCGACCGCGAAAGGCCGGCTCCATCGGCTACCCGGTGTGGGGGATCGGGATGCGCATCGTCGATGACGACGACAAGCCGCTGGGGGATGGAGAGCGCGGCGAAATCTGCATTCGCGGGCACAACATCATGAAGGGGTACCTGGGACGGCCGGAAGCGACCCAGGAAGCCCTGAAAGGCGGGTGGTTCCACTCCGGCGACATCGGTTACCGCGATGAGGACGGTTGCTATTGGATCGTGGATCGCAAGAAGGACATGATCCTCCGCGGGGGATTCAACGTGTATCCCCGGGAAGTGGAAGAGGTTCTCTATGCCCACCCGGCGATCGTGGAGGCCGCGGTCGTGGGAATCCCCCACGAGAGTCATGGCGAAGAGGTGAAGGCCGTAGTGGCCCTCGGAGCCGGTCAGTCGGCCAGCGAAGAAGAGATTGTTCTTTTCTGCAAGGAGAATCTCGCCGCGTACAAGTATCCGCGAGTCGTGGAGTTTCTCCCCGAACTCCCGAAGGGGCCGACGGGGAAGATTCTCAAGCGCGAGTTGCGTTGAGCGGCGCGACCGAGGCCGGTCAGTCTTTGGCGCCTCGTCGTTTTTGGATCCACTCCACGAATTTTGCGCCGTCCACGCCGACAAAGAGTCCTTCTCCCTCGGCGGTGAGGACATCGCCGGCATAGAGATGGCAGTGGGTAAAGGTCTTGCGTCCTTCCACGCGATCGATGAACGCCTCGAAACGAAGGTCGGTGTAGAGGGGCGTCGGTTTTCGGTAGTTGACGGTGAGCCGCGCGGTCATTCCGGGATTTCCGGTCAGGGAGTTGACGAATCCGAGCACCTCGTCGAAGGAAGCGGCGACCCATCCCCCGTGTAGACAGCCCGGGGGGCCTTCGTAGGGCGAGCCGAAATTCGCGTAACCGAACGCGCGCCGGTTTTCGGGGTCGGCATCGAGGCGAATGGGCGGCGCCAGCGGGTTCGAGAGCCCGATGATCGGGCTCTTGTCGAAAAAGGCGCTGACGTTTCCCGACGGCGACGTCTCCGCCCAGCCCTCGTAGTTGTCGCGAAGGGGAAGACCCTCGAGTCGATCGCCAAAAATTTCGAGGGAGTCGGCTGCGGCGGCGAGTTCGTCCTGGGGTGCGTCGGTTTCGATCAGCCCCTGGATGACACGCCGCATGGCGCTGGCGAGTCGGCGCTTTTCGGTCCACGGGCCCTCGGTGCCCTCGCCGGTGGCGTCGAGCCAATACTTGTAACGCTGCTTCGGGTCGGGCTTGTCGCTCATCGTGGGTTTCCAAACAGTTCGAAAATGGTTTGTAGGTTGGCCTCCAGGCGACGTTGCCCCACACCCACCGAAGGAGGGTAGAAAAGCGCTTCGTCCGCGATCCCGTCCCATTGGGCAAAGCGGTCATGGGCTTCGTCGGGGGTACACGCGATGGCAATCTCGTCCACGAGTTCGTCGGGGACGGCGTCGGCGAGGGCGACGAAATCCATCTTGCGGAACGCCTCGCGACAAGCTGCTCCGACGGCGCGTTGGTCGTGAAGGTCGAGGATCGTGTGGTAGAGCTCCGTGGTCAGGTAGAAGCCGATCTGGCTTTTCGCATCGCGGACCGCCTCCTCCCGGGATTCGTGGATGGAGGTGAGGATATAGGGCGCCAGGATGCAGGAACCGGTGGCCCGACCCGTGGACTCCTCGGCCTTTCGAAGCCCCGGGAGGGTGACCTCGCTGTGCCAGCGGCGGGTCGCGATGGGATGGCCGACGAGGCCATCGGCGACGGCCCCGGCGCTCGCGATCATCCCCCGGTTGACCGCTGCGATCCAGATGGGGATGGAATCCCGGGCCGCCCCCGGGCGGGCGTAGAGCGGAACCTTCAGGTTCCAGTGCTCGCCTTCCCAGCGCAGTCCCCCGCCCTTGGAGGCGGCAAAGGCGGCGCGGAGCAGTTCGACGAGTTCCCGCATCCGAGACGCCGGCGCGGAAAAGGGCACGTCGTACCAGTCTTCGTTCATGCGGCGCGTTGCGGAGCCGAGGCCCAGCACCATGCGGCCGCCGGAAAGTTCGTCGAGGTCCATGGCCGCGCTGGCGTGGAGCAAGGGGGTTCGCGTAAAGGCGTTGGCGATTCCCGTGCCCAGGCGGATGCGCTGGGTCGCCTGGGCGATGGCTCCCAGGGGCACGTAGCCGTGCCGGTTGAAGAACTCCACGCTGAAACAGGAATCGAAACCGGCCGCTTCGGCCCGCACCGCCAGTTCGACGTCGGCGCGCGTCGATCCGCCCATCAAGATGAGCCCCTTCTTCATTGGCGGAGTCTTGCTTTTCATCTGGCACCCCCTCTATTTGGACAGATTCTCGACGGTAACGGAACTCGGGAAGGATGGAAGCCTTCGGTGCGTGACCGCATTGGACACAGCACTGGGATTTCATGGGGT
>JAZAOF010000004.1:0-7901 GCA_036228265.1 Myxococcota bacterium
CAACACGGCGGCGCATTCGGCGGTCGGTACGATGCCTCTCGTGCTGCGTGTTTCCAATGGCATCGTCTCCTACGTTCAATATCTCGGCAAGACGCTGTGGCCGGCGGAACTCTCGCCGCTCTACCCGCACCCGTTCATGGCCGGCAGTGGGGTTGCCCCCTGGAGTGTTGCCGAGACCCTCGCGGCCCTGGCGCTGCTTCTGGTGATCACGGCGGTCGCAATACGACTTCGCAGCCGCCGTCCCTATGCGTTGGTCGGGTGGCTCTGGTTCGTCGGGACCCTGCTTCCGGTGATCGGGTTCATCCAGATTGGCATGCAGGGCATGGCCGATCGCTACACCTACATCCCGTTGATCGGGTTGTTCGTCGCTTTCGTCTGGGCGGCGGGAGACCTGGCTGGCCGCGCGGGTCGACTGGGTCGCGTCGCGGTTTCGACCGCCATGGTTCTGCTTCTCGCCGCTTCGGGAGTGGCCTCCTACCTGCAGTCGCAACACTGGGCCGATGGCCAGAGCCTGAGCCGTCGCGTCATCGAAGTCACCCCGGGCAACCCGACGATGTTGGTCTCCGGAGCCGCGCACCTGGCTCGGCAGGGCAACTACAAGGAGGCGAAGGAGTTCTACCAGCGAGCTCTCGAGACGCACCCGGGGTTCGGTCTCGCCCACATCGGGCTCGGCCAGATCCATCTCGACCAGGGGCATACGCGTCGGGCGATCAAGGATTTTCGCAAGGCGGTCGCTCCCGACCCGAAAAATTCGTACTACCAGTACAGGCTGGGCGTCGCCCTTGCTCAAGCGGGGCAGGTCGACGAGGCGCTGGCGAAGTTCGAAGCCGCTCTCAAACACCTGGCCGAGCGTCAGACCGCGATGGATCCGGATCCCGTGGATCTTCACCTGATGATCGGGAATGCCCACCACGTGCGAGGGCGCGTGGACGAAGCCCTGCGGAGCTAACGCAAGGGTCTCAAACTGGCCCCCGAGCGGGCCGCCGATTTTCAGGGCTGGATCGAACAGGCCGAGAGCGAGCAGAACCTGGCGGCCCGGTTGCCGCGCCTGGCGAGATCTTCGGCGAAGCCGAAGGCCACTCCGGCTCGCTATACGCAGCCGGCGACCTCCCCGCTGACGGTCCCCCGCCGTTTTCGCGGTGGGGGCGCGTCTGCGAGGCGTTTCTAGGCGACGAAGCTCCGGCGATCTGGATGCCGTCCAAGTCGCCCGATTGCCAGGGTTGCCATTGCCAGCGCCAGCCAAGCCACCCCGGACGGTGGCAATCCCGGAACGGGAGGTGCGAGGCCTTCGTCGTCGATCTCGAAGGAGTCGAGGGTTCCGTCGGTGACCAGTTCGTTGTCGACCGCCGCGGCAAAAACGCCCAGCGCCTGGAGAGCTGCGTTCGAGGCGAGAGCCGCCGCGAGATGGGTGGCGACCGTTGCCGCGCTCTCTCCGGGGCTTGTGAGGATCTGAACCGTCTCTCCGGAAATGGTGAATGCGACGGTTCCACCGGAAGCCGTTCCCGTGAATTCGAAGCGGATCTCCTCCTGGCAAGACGCGGAGCAACCGTCGAGGGAGAGAAGGTTTCCGTCCTCGCAGGTTTCGCCGGCCTGCACGATGCCATCCCCACAGAATTCCGCGCACTGGCCCGGCAGGCCGAAATGTTCCGTGACGCTGAGCGAACTCTCGACGCCGCCGTCCGACGCGTCCGTTCCCATGCCGCGCTTTGCGAAAGCGGTCCAGATGAAGCACTCGTCCGCTCCACCGGCCGCGGCGTCCGCGAGAAGGATGGCATCGCGACCTTCGAGGAACGTGGGTTCACAGGCCTGGAGCTTCAAGGCATCGACTACGAGTTGGAGAACCCGGTTGTTTCCGCCGTCTCCTGCGACCAGGTCTGCATCGAAGCCGTACGCCGCGACGAGGATCCAGTAAAGATCCCAGAGGGTCACGGCCCATACTTCGCCGGTCCCATGGGGCTGGAACTGCGTTGCGATGTCCGCGAATGTGAGCGGGTTGTCCGCCAGGTCCGTGTCGTAGGGATGGCTCCGAATCCCGGCGCCCGAGGACGTCTGTTCCAAAACGAAGGTCCCGATGGGGCGAGAGTCGCTGCCCTGGTCCCCCGGTTTCGCGGTCAGGGCGAGGCCGAAGAAATCGCTCCACCCTTCGCCCATGCCGCCCCCGTGAGCCGAGAACAGGCAATTGGCATTTGACGGCCCCCCGGCCAGGCGACTGGATACGCCGTGGCCGTACTCGTGCACGACAATTCCGGTGTCGAAGGCGCCGTCGCGGTACACGCCCGCCTGGAGTGTCACGTTCACGGAGTTCCCGGCCTGGAGCTGTGAGGCCAAGGCCGCACCGTTACCCTGGCCGATAAAGAGAGCCGGAATTGCGATCGAGGGGTCGCTGCCCGCCATGGTAATCACCGAGTTGCCGGCGTTGTTCGCGATGACCACGCCGATCGCGCCGGCATTCTGGGCATTCACGACCTTCTCGACGAAAAAACATTCGCCCCGGTCGATCAGGGCGATGTTCCCGGAGATTTCGGCGGCATTCAGCAGGGGCGAACAACCGTCCAGGGTCGTGGAACCGGCGGTGTTGGCCTCGTCTACGGCTCGAACGAGGTTGCCGGGCCCCGGGTGTCCAGGGGAGCCGGCGGTGGGTCCGAATTCGGCGGATCCGGCGGCCAGGCTTCCGAAGCCGACGGGACTGTTGACGACGACCGCCGTGCTGCTGCCTTCGTCGAAAAGGAACATTTCCATCCGGCCTGCGGTTCCATCGGGGGGAGAGCCGAATCGGGCGTTGTTCATTCCGGCACCGTCCTGGGCATCGGCAATGACCGGGTCGCCGGCCAGTCCCCCCTTTCCATAGTTGTTGCGCTGAAAATTCCCACTGGCTTCGTCGAACCCGTAGGCGTAGAAGATGTCGTGGGCCTTGTTCGTGGAGTAGAAGAGTTGCGTAATGGCGGCCTCCTGGGAGTCGCTCGGAGGCTGGTTCAGGTCCAGTGGGAAATCGAAGTCCAGCCCGGACCCGCCGGAGGGGCGAAGGCCGCCGAAGTCGTTGCCGTCGGTGTCTTCCTGGGTCTCGGCGTTGTTTCCCACGGTCTGGCTGGATTCCGCCCCAGCGATACCGTCGGTATCGTGCCAGCCGTAGGGAGACGCCGTGGCATCGGCCGGATCGGTGGCCAGGGTACGGCCCCCCTCGTCGGGGCTTTCGAGGGGAAGTTCGAAGACCCGGTAGCTGTCTCGTCGAACCCAGTCGTATTGTTCGAGGATGGCCCCGTTTTCTGCGTCGACCAGCAGGTTCCACCAGTGCTCGTTGCTGGGCACACGGAGGACGAGGTTCCATGCCAGTCTCAATGGGCCGTCGGAGGTGGGCACGTAGTTGAGTCGTACGGGGATTTCGTCGAGCGACAGCCCGCCTCGGCTGAAGCGCGTCGCGAGTTCGGCGCCCATCGGGGGTGCGAGGGCTTCAAGCGGGGCGGCCCTTTCGAGTTGCAGGTGGTTGGCGGCGGCCTCGATGGCATCTCGTGCGGATAAGGTCGGTTGTGGGGAAGGGGCCTGCTTCTGGCTGTGACCCGAAAGGGACTCGTGTTGTTGGAGTACCCGGCCGTCGGGAGAAATCACGATGGAGACGTCGGCGCCGTGGATTTCGATCCCGGCCAGTCGCTGACGGACCCACACCGAGGTGACCTCGCCGCGCCGGGTGGTGCTCAGGTCGCGTGCCTCGATCGTCGTGTCGTCGGCAGCCAAAGCGCTGCGTGTGAAGGATTCGGCGCGCAGGTGGTCGAGAGCGGTCTCGACCGGGTCGATCTTGGCGGTCTGCCCCAGTGCGATTTCAGCCGATGTCGTCAGCCCGAGCACAACCACGAGCGAGCGCAATAAACGTCCATTCAGCATCGAAAATATCCGCACCGTTCCACGAGAACAGGAAAAGCGAGTATATCGCAGGCCGGGGAGGGGTCACCGTGATCGCCGTGGGGCGGGCCTTCAACGGCGGGTGTCCGCCGGGGTGGGAGTGACCGAGCGCGATGGGGGCTGCGGATTTTCGAAGGTTTCTGCGAACCAATGAAGCACCCGCCCCGAGGCGGGATCCTGGTCGAGTCGCGCGCGGTGGCTCAAGAGCAGCGCGTTGGCTTCCTGTTCTCGGCCCGACATGGCTGTCGCATAGGCCTGGAGGAAGAGGGCCTTCGTGGTCGCAGGGTTGGAGCCCCGGAGTTTCTCGTAAAGAACCCGGGCGGTTTCGTAGTCGCGCTCGGACAGGGCCAGGGCGGCGCGGAGTCCCAGCAGGGCTTCGGCGTTATCGCCCCGGGAGTTCATGCGCTCGAGGGCTTCGGCTTCATCGGTCGTGTATCCCAGTCTCCAGAGGGCGAGGGTTCGAAGGTCGGTCCTGGACTGAATCGCGTGCAAGTCAGGGAGAATTTCCGCGGTTTCAAATTTTCGGACGAGAAGGTCGTTGAGTTGACGCTGATTCTCGAACGCATGGAGAGAAGCTTTTCGCCACGTGTCGGGAAAAGAGGAACGGATGAACGGGCTCTTCTCGAAAGACTTCTGGGCTTTCGCCGTGTCGGTCCAGTCGCGATAGAAGCGCCAGACCACGTGCACGGGTTCGCGCGCGCTCTCGAGGCGGGAGGGAAAGTCGTCGACCAGTGGGGCGGTATTTTTCGTCCATTCCCGGAGTTGATCCGCGTCGGCCAGGAACGTGGCGCCCAGTTGCGCGGGGTTCTCAAAGCCGATGCGCTCGAGTTCGGGAAGAACTTCGGGATCGCTCCATTGCGCGGCAAAGCCCTCAGCGTCCCGGGGCCAGTCGGCTTCTCGGGATCCCACGAGCATCCAGTCGGCCCACTTTCCATTCCACAGCGAGCAATCCGAAAAAACGTCGCAGTAGGCGCGCACGATCGCGAGAGTACTGGCTGGACTCAGGTCATGGACGGGGAGCCAGTAGGTGTTGATCCCCCCGGCGGCCAGGCGGTCGTAGATCAATTGGAAGTACTCGCGGGTGTAGAGACTCCAGACACCGGCGAGTCGCGGGGGAGGAGGTTCGCCGGTGATCAGGTCGTAACGTCGGTCCGTGGATTGCAGGAAATACCGGCCGTCCTCCACGTGAACCTGTACGCGAGGGTCGAGAAGAGGGTCGTTGGCTCCGTGGACGACGGCGCTCAATTCGAGAATGTCGCGAGAGGTGTCGACGACGTCGATGTGCTCGAGGCTGCGGGTGTCGGTCATCGCCCGGGCGGTCGAGCCGGCGCCGTAGCTGATCAGGAGTGCCGAACGCGGGTTGGGGCGCAGGGCTATGGGCCAGGCGACGTAGAGTTTCATGTACCGCTGGGAGAACGCCTTGTTTCCCGCCATGCTGAACCCATCGGTGACGATGCGCGTGAAGAGAGGCTCGTCGAGGAGCATTTCTTGCAGGTAGATGAGATTGCCCGAGCGTCCTTCCCGAACGGCGGCGATGCGGAGGTCTTGTGGCGATCCGTATCGCGTGGCGATTCGCTGGACGAATGTCTTCTCCATCAGGCCCGATGGAAAAAGAAAGAGTGAGATCACCAGGGCGATTGCGGCGATGGCAGCCGCGGCCTTGGCACGGCGAACGCGACGGGCTTTTCCGAGAAGAATTCCGCTGGCCAGAAGACCGCCCACGCCGAGGTATCCCAGGGCGAGCCAGAAAAGGGAACGCTCGACCCCGAGTCCGGGAAGAAGGACAAAGCCAGCCAGCAGGGATCCCAGGGAGGAGCCCACGGTATTGGCCAGGGTCAGCCAGCCCGCGGCGCGGGTTTCTGGAGAGACTCGCCTGCGCAAAGCCGTCCCAGTCAGCGTGAAGAGCACACCCGAAATGAAAGCGACGGGAAAGACGAGAGCCATCGTGATGGCCAGGACATGGTCCGGTGAAGAGACCTGTCGCGACCCGTAAATCTCGACGACCGAAGGGAAAGCCGCGTAAAGCACGACCACGCTCAATCCGCCCACAAAGGCGAGGGCACTCGCGCCGACGTCGTCCTCGGGGCGGCGACTCAGCCAGGCCCCGGCCAAGCGACCGCCCATTCCGATGGCCACCAGGACGGTGGCCAGGAGCACTGCGAATGTTGGTCCCGTGCCGCTCACGAAGGGCAAGAGGAGCCGGAACCAGACGACTTCCAGGGCGAGCAGTAACCCCCCGGCCAGGAAGGTCGCCAGGAGAAGGCGCTTGGATGCCGGGGAAAGCGGTTCGACCGATGCGGGGATCAAGGTTTCGGAGCGACCGGTGGGACCGGTTTCGGTTCGCGCCGAAACCATCCAGGCGGCCAGGCACGCCGCGAGGTTGAGTCCCACCGCAACCGCGGCCGAACCCCGGATGCCCACCGCGGCGAAGAGGACGAACTCGCCCGCGAGTGCCCCGACGACGGCGCCGAGGGTATTCCACCCGTAGAGTCGCCCGAGTGTCGATCCAAAATTTGTGTCGTGGCGGTGCATGGCCTTGACGAGAAGCGGCAACGTTGCCCCCATGGCCGTGGCGGGCACCAGGAGCAAGCCGAATCCCACGCCGAGGCGGCTGGCGTTGAGAAACCACGGGGATTCGTGCAGCGTTCCGAGCCAGGGGGCCATCGCGCTGCCGAGCAGCGGCAACAGGAGAACCAGTGCGAAGCCGGTAGCTGCGATCGCCACTTCGAGCAGCGCGTAAAGTCGCACGGGACGCTCGATGCGCGCCCCGAGGTGCAGGACGATTCCGTTGCCCAGGGCGAGGCCCGCCATGAAACTCGCGAGAACCATGGCCGAGGCCCAAACGCTGTTTCCAAATGCGAGACCCGCTTGTTGAAACCAGAGGGTCTCGAAGAGAAGAGCCGCGGCCCCGGACACGAAGAAGATGGCCGAGAGAATCGGAGAAGTGGGCATCGAAGGAAATCTACCGAATTGTTTCCGGCTGTCGGTGTCCCAGAGGCAGCTGTTATTCTCCGACCGGGTCTCCAGGGGGGCGAAACTCGGGAGGGTTTGATGCTCAAATACTTACAGCGTGCTGCGGGCAACGAGCGACTCATGCGCGCGCTCTCCCCCGCGATGGGCCCCCTTAATCCGTTCCTGCCCGAGCACCGAGATGACCCCTATGCCACCTGGAGCCGGCTCCGGGAAGGCTCCCCGATCTTCTACAGTCGGCTCTTCGGTGCCCATTTTGTGACGCGTTACGAAGACTGCCTGGCGGTGCTCGCGGGACCGCAGACAAGCTCGAATCGCCAAGACGCAGCACTCATGAAGGTCGTTCTCTGGTTCAATCGCAATCAGCCCGAGTTTCGCAGCTTCCTGGGGCGGAGCCTTCTTTCGCTGGAGGGAGCCGACCACCGCAGGTTGAGGGGGCTCGTGAGCCGGGCGTTTACACCGCGCCGGGTGGCCGCGCTGCGCCCCCGCCTCGAAGCCATGGCGGACGATCTCCTGGACGCCGCCGCCTCTTCGGGAGAGATGGAACTCGTCCATGACTTTGCCTACCCCTTTCCAGTGACGGCCATTGCTGAACTCCTCGGAGTTCCGGTCGAGGACCGTGCGCAGTTCCACCACTGGACGTCTCAGCTCGTGCAAATTCTCGACCCCCTACAGGGACGCGACGGCGCCGAGTCCATGCGGCGTGCAACCCGCGAACTCTACGCGTATTTTCGCCCGATCCTCGCCGAGCGGCGAGAGGAACCGCGGGACGACTTGATCTCCGCCATGATCCAGGCCGAAGAAGAGGGTCGTCATCTCGACGAAGAAGATCTCCTGGCACTGTGCGTTCTGATCCTCGCCGCCGGTCACGAAACCACGGCCAACCTGATCGGAAACGCGGTGGTGACGCTTCTTCGCCATCCCGATCAGCGAAAGCGGCTGCAGGAGGATCTTTCACTCATGCCCACGGCGGTCAACGAATTCTTGAGGTTTGAGAGTCCGATCCAACTCACTGACCGCGCCGTGGTAGAAGATTT
>JAZAOF010000005.1:0-15476 GCA_036228265.1 Myxococcota bacterium
CACTCCGGCCAGGGAGTAGAGGACGATGTCCACGTCGGGCGAAACATGGACGCCGTAGAATTCGCGGTCGTCGCCGGTATTGACGATCACCGTGAGCGATTCCGGGGGAATCGCGCGCACCAGGCCGCGCAACAGCCGCGCCGCCCCGACGCCGCCCGCCAGTGCCACGATGGATCCCGGAGTCACGGGCTCTCCGTGGCGGGTGGGGATTGGGCTGCGCCTTGGGGGTCCGAGACCCAGCGGCGACGCTCGGCTTGCAGTTGCGGCATGCGCTCGGCGATCTCGCCCAGTTCGGGGTCGAGCCGGAGGGGCGGGGTTTCGGGATCCGTCGGCCGGGAGAGCAACTCGGTGATCCGCTTCTTGTCGAGTGCCAGTTGCCGATCGATCTCTCGAAGCCGCTTCGAGCGCCGGGTTTCCGAGACGGCGGGGGCCGCCGTGGGCGCCACGGCTTCGACGGGCGAGGGCGCCACGGGCTCGTCGGCCTCAATCGGGCTGGCCGCGAGCGCGGTCATCGATCCGCACAGGGCCAGGATGTGGAGCCAGCGGCGGGGGAAGGTTTGTCGGGCCATCGGCGCGATTCTTGACGACGGGTGGCCCAGCGTCAAGGCGAGCCCCGGGTCGCGTGTCCGCAGGTTGACACGACGGCCGGTACCGGCGGTCTCGGCTGGTTTCAGCCCCCGGCACCCCTCGTGGAGCGAGGCCCGCCTCGCCCGCCCGGCGAAGGTGCGCTTCGGGCACGGCTCTTGCTCTCGTCCGTCGCCATGCAACCCACCGGGTCCGACTGGTCTGCCTGGCTGTTTCTCGGCCTCGCAGGGATTGCGCTCGAGGCGCGGGCGGCGGACGTGGAACGATCGGGCGACCTGGGTTGGCGATTTGTTGCCCTCGAGCGGGGCGTCGAGAGCGAACGCGTCGACGTCGTGGTCGCGGATCCGCAAGGAGCGCGGTGGGTCGTCGGCGGGCCCGATGGAGTGACCTTCTACGTACCGGGAGAGAAGGCGGGGTTCCCGCGGCTCTCGCGGGTGGGCGCCGTCGACGATCTCGCTTTTGATCCCGAGGGAGTCCTTTGGATCGCGAGCCCCCGCTGGCTCTGGAGTTGGCGCGAGGGCGAGGGGCTCGAACATCACTCCGTCGAGACGGGAGAGCGGGCCAACCGGATTCGCCGCGTGGTGGCCCTCGGCGAGTGGGTCATCGTGGGAACCGATGCCGGGGTCTTTGCCGGTGGGCACGGCCGCCCCTTTACGCGGCTCGACGGGGCCTTGCCACGGGCGCGTGTCGAGGCGCTTGCGGTTCGCGAACGCGTTGGCGACGCGGCCACTCTCGAGGTCTGGGCGGCGCTTCGGGGGCGCCTCTGGCAGGTCGTGATTCCCCGGGACCCCGGTGCGGAACGCCCGGCACAGAAAACCGAACGCTTGCCGCCGATCCCGGGCCTTTCGGTGGCCGAAGGTCCGGTCCAGGTCTTCTTCGACGCCATCGGGTTCGACGTGGTGCTGGTCTATCCCCGGGCCCTGGCCGTACGGCGGGGTCCGGCGCAGCCCTTCGAGATCGCCCGGCCTACACCGGCACTCGGCGCTTCCCTGCGTTGGCTCACGTGCGGCGCAGACCGGTTCTGGCTGGCGACGGAGGGGGGACTCTTGTGGGCAGACCGGGTTGGGGGGCCGTGGCGGCGGGCGAATTCGCCCGCGGGCGATCATCCCATCGCGCGCGTGGCCGCGCGCCCGGGCCGGGTGATGCTGGCCTCGGCCGTGGGCCTTCTGGAGGGATCCGCGGATCGTTCCGGTCCGCCGCCGAGGCTCGTTGCCGGGGGGGATCCGGACATTCGCTCGGTGCAGCGCGAGACGCTTCGCTATCTCGGGCTGGGCCGCGAACGGTTTCGTCGACTGCGGCGCGGCGTCGACTCGCGCGGGTGGTGGCCCACGCTCCGCCTGGGGGCCGGTGTTCTCTTCGGCCGAAACTGGCGCCGGGACGACGATCAGCATTTTTCCTACGGAGAACTCCACTCCCTCCGGGACCGGGAAGCCCGCGCCCAGCGCGACGTCGAAGTCTCCGTGGAACTGGACTGGGATCTCGGCGAAACGATCTTCGACCCCCTCGCCATCGACCTGTCCCGTGAGATGCGACAGCGCATCGCGCTTCGCGACGACGTCCTCGACCAGGTCAACCAACTCTATTTCGAACGCCAGTCCGCACTCGCGAGCCTGCGTACGCTCGATCCCGGATCGGCGGAGGCGGTTGCCCTCGAGCGACGGGCCGTCGAACTCGCCGCCGGGCTCGACGGCTGGACCGGGGGCTGGTTTCGCCGTTCGCTCGGCCAGGCGGAACCCCCTGAACAGATGGATTCACGGTCCCAGCCAATCCCCCGAACGAAAAGGAAAAATTGATGGGATCGATTCTTTTCTCGCGGGTGTTCGGACAAGCGGGGCGGGTGCTCGCGGCGGCGTTTCTTCTCGGTTCAAGTCCAGCGCCGGCGCAGTTGTTGTTGTCCGAGGTCTTCTACGACGCCATCGGCTCCGACGACGGTTGGGGGTTCGTAGAGATCGCCGGGGCTCCGGGCACCGATCTCGACGGTTGGCGAGTGGTGGGGATCAACGGGGCCAACGGGGAGACCGTCGTCACCGTCGACCTCGTAGGGGCGATCGCCGAGGACGGGTTGTTTTTGCTGGTCGATCGGACGAGTGGCGGCACGACCTTCACGCCCGGGAACGACCAGGTGGCAAACTTCGATCTCCAGAATGGACCGGACTCGGTGCAACTGCGCGACCGGGATCGCGTGGCGGATGCCCTGGGCTACGGGGTCTTCGGACCCGGGACCTTCTCGTTCGCCGAGGGCATGCCCGCCCCCGATGTGCCGCCCGGACACAGCCTGGCCCGATTCTTCGCCGACGCGGACAGCGGGGACAACGCCAACGACTTCGGGGTGCTCTCGGTACCCACTCCCGGATGGGCCGTGTTTCGCCCGGTCCCCGAACCCGGCACCGGCGCCCTGGTCGTTGCAGGCCTCCTGGTATTGGGCGTGCGGGCCCGTCGGAATCGAATTCGCTGCGCTCAGTTTGCGCTCCCCTTGCCGACCGGATAAATGTGGAACCCGTGGGGTCGTCGCGGGGCCTATAGGGGCTTGGGGTGAGGGTCGGCTCCAGCGATTTCTCAATTCGGGAGGGGGACACCCGATAGGGGAGTTATGGTGGACCGGACGAAACGGCGGAGGCGATCTCTCTGCGCGCTTGCCCTGGGCTTCTTGTGCGCGGTGGCTCCGGCGGTCGCGGAGGAGTCGGCTCTCGACGCCGCGGACCGCCTGGTGAGCGCCATCTACTACGAGGGATTTCCCTACGAAGAGGCCCGGGCGCTCGACCTCGAGCAGGTGGGCTATCTCGCGGTGCTTCTCGATGATCCCGGTCGGGCCCGGGATCACGCCAACGTGATGCTCGCCCTGGGGATGGCTGGTCACCCCGGGAGTTTCGAGATCCTGTCGGCCGACCCACCGGGTGTGTCCGGCGAGGTTTCCCGCAGCACATGGCGACTCTTGCGCGCTCGTTACCAGGCGATGGGCCATCTCGCCCGCTTCGACGCCCGCGCCGAGGCCTGGTTGGTGGCCCGCGCCCGAGGCGTCGCGCCCGAAACCGAGATTTCCTTTCGGGCGTTTCGCGGGGACCGCATGCGGCGCGAAAGGCAACTCCAGGCGCTTCGCAGCCTGCCGCTGGCGGCCACGGATTCGGCTTGGGACACCCTGGGAGAACTCGCGGAAGATTCCGATCCGTCGGTGGCGGTCGCGGCCACCGAAGCCCAGGGCCGTATCGACCGGATCCGTGCCGTCGGAGCCGAGGCCTACTTTCGAGACCTGGGGCGAGCCCCCCGCGCGGAAAGGGCGAAACCTTGAATTTCGGCCGAACGCTTGCGGCTCCCCTGGTCCTGCTTGTCGTCCTGGGTGCGTTGGCGGCGAACGCTTCGCCCCCGGCGAAGTCGATCCACGAACTCAACTGGTATGTCCACCCCGATTTGAGGGATCCGAACGGGTCGTGGCAGGACATCGGGTACTGGAGGGCCTTGATTGAGGAGGCGACGGTCGAGGCCAACGCCCTGCTCCAGGGAAAGAACGGACCCGGCGATCTCCCGTGTTGCACGGCCCTCGCGGTGGGTACCGTCGAATACTTTCTGGATCCGGCCAGCATCCTCTTCGACATCGGTTCGTCGGCGGAATTCAACTCCCTGAGGGAGATCGGAACCCCGGGAAGCCGGGCCTACTTTGTCGATTCGATCACCAGTTGCAGTTCGGACCAGGCCCTGGCCATCGGGTGCGGTGAGCGCCCCGATTGTGCCACCGCTGCGACCAGTCCCGACATCATCCTGGCGGTCACGCTGGATGCCCATGAAGAGTTCGACCGGCTCGCCAACACGTTGGCCCACGAGCGCGGGCACAACGCCTGCCTGGAGCACGTTGCATTTGTCGATGCGAGCGATTGCCAACTCATGACGCCGGCTTCCGGGGGGGCGTGTCTCGATGACCTGGCCACGCTCCAGTGCGACCGCTTCCGGGCTGCGGCCAACGCCGCCGCGGACGGTTCCTGCGAATGCCACGATTCGGTGGGCGTTGCCGAGGAAGACGCCACGGCGTGCACTCTCGAGACCGCGCCAGAGGGCCTCTGCTCGGGGGGGCTCTGCGGCGAGACGGGCTCCGACGCGTCGGTCACCCTCGTCGCCGCCGCGGGTACCGCAGCCGCCCAGGGCGATACCACCGACGAATGGATCGCGATGTCCGGCGTCACCGGGGGCTGGTCCTCTTCTGCGCCATTTGGGTCAGGGTTCGAGGTTCGCGGCTTCGCCTACTCGCCGGGTCGCAATATTGTCTACGGCATCGCTCCCGAACGCCTGCTCTCGCGTCCTCCCCCGGGAGATCGCGTCTCGCCCGAGGAAGACCCGGATTGGACGACGACGAACACCCTGCTCGAACTCGATCCGACCACCGGAGCGGTGAGCGTCGTCGGCACGATCGATAGCTACGACGAGATGGTGGCATTGGCGTTCGACCCGGGCCCGACGGCCGACCCTGAAGACGACCGGCTACTCGCGCTGGCGATCGAGTGGAACCAGGCGAGAGACAACTCCCAGACCGCTTCGCCGGAGCTGGAGGATTTCTATTGTCGCCGCCTGGTCGAGATCGACCCCGACGATGCTTCCGTGGTCCCAGGGCCGGACCTGGACCAGGATGGCAACGGGGAGCCGCCGAGAGTTCTCTCGCAATGTTCCTACGACCTGGACGAAGGCGCGCAGGGGATGGCCTACGACGCGACGCGTTCGAAGCTCTACACATCGTCGCGAAGTGCGTCCCTGATTGAAAACGAAGTTGTAGTCCGGCCCGGCCGGCAGTTGCGCGAGATCGAGCTGCCCTGTGGGACGACGTGCACCGTGGGAACCACGATCGAGACGCCCGATACGCTCTACCGCCGGTCCCCCTCGTTGGCCTATTCCGCGACCTCGGACCGCTTGCATCACCTGGGCTGGCGAGATCACGGAGAAGCGGGTACGCGACTGTATTTCGACAGTTTCGACGCGGCCTCCGTTGCGGCTGCGGCTGCGGCTTCCGTGCCCACAACGTTTGACCGGGCACCGACCCTGACGGTCGAAGGGTTTTCCGCCGGCGGCCTGGCGGCGATTCCCATCCCCTTTCCCGTGCCCGAACCCCTGGGCGGTCCCCTGGTCGCGCTGGTTGCGCTGGCGATGCTGGGGCGGCGCCGATCTTTGGCGCCGGGCGTGTCATACTCGCACCTCACCACGGGGGGGGCCGTTGGCGAAGTCACGCGGGCAGGCGAGGGATGCGCTCGACGGGCCGGGAGTCCGCACGGCGACTGAGAGCGCGGTCCGGACCTATCGCCTTTCGAAGAGTTACCTCGCGGGTAGCTTTGCCATCGAAGACGTCAACCTGGAGATCGCGTCCGGCCAACTCGTCTTTCTCACCGGGGCCAGTGGCGCCGGCAAGACGACGCTCCTGCGCCTTCTCTTTGGAGCGGAGCGGCCGAGTTCGGGGCAGATCGTGGTGATGGGGCGCAACGTCGGGCGCCTGGGCGAAGCGGCCATTCCGGCGCTGCGCCGCCGCGTGGGAGTCGTTTTCCAGGATTTCAAACTGCTGGCCCGGCGGACCGTGGAAGAGAACGTGCGAATGTCCCTCGACGTCCTGGGGACGCCGGGGCGCGAGGCGCGGAGCCGGGTGTTCCAGGTCCTGAAGCGACTCGGCCTCCAGCACCGGCGGTATCACCACCCGCTTTCGTTGTCGGGCGGCGAACAGCAGCGCGTGGCGATCGCCCGGGCGTTGGTGACCGACCCGCCCTTGCTTCTCGCCGATGAGCCGACCGGGAACCTCGATCCCGATCTGACGCTGGAAATCATGGCCCTGATCGCCTCGACCGCGGATCGCGGAACGACCGTGATTGTCGCGACCCACGATGCGGGCCTGGTCGATCGCTATGCCCGGCGCGCCATTCGCCTGGAGAGCGGTCGCGTGGTCGAGGACGAAGAGCAGGGCGCCCCGTGAGGCGTCGGTTGCAACTGCTCGGTGTTCTCGTTCGGACGGCCCTTCGAGGCCTCCAAGCGAGCCCGGGGACGACGGCGGCGACCGTGTTGACCATTGGGATCGCGCTCTTCGTGGTGGGGTTCTTCGCGCTACTGGCGGTGAACATGCGGGGGCTTCTCGAGCGCGTCGGGGAAGAAATTCCGGTCAGCGCGTATTTTGCTTCGGCGGTGGACGAGGAATCCGCGCTGGGCTGGGTGCGCCAGGCGGAGTCGATCGAGGGAGTCGACGCGGTCGTCTTCGTGTCTTCCGCGGCAGCCCTCGAACGGTTTCGTGGCAGCGCCGCGGGGGAGGAACTGCTGGAGGGGGTCGAGGGCAACCCGCTTCCGGCGAGCCTCGAGGTGTCGCTCGGGAAGGAAGCACGGGATCCAGGCGCGGTGGACCGGATCGCCCGGGAACTCGAAGCGTTCGAGGCGATTGATGACGTTCGCTATGGAGGCGAATGGCTCGAAGGCTACAACCGGGCTCTGCAGGTCGTTCGCGCGGCCTCCTGGGGGCTGGGCACCGTTCTCGGACTTGCGGCCCTGCTCATTGCCTCGAACACGATTCGCCTGGGGATCTATGCGCGCGAAGACGAATTGGAGATCCTTGCGCTCGTGGGGGCGAGCCGAACGTTCATTCGCTCGCCGTTCCTGCTCGAGGGATTGGTCCAGGGAATGCTGGGTGGGGTCCTGGCGCTCTCTCTGTTGGGGATCGGATTCCTGGCGTTTCGGGTGCCGCTCGGCGGGGGGTTCGAGCTGCTGATCGGGAGCGCTCCTCCCCGATTTCTCGGCGTGGGCGCCTCGATGGCGTTGCTCGGAGGGGGCGCCGCCCTGGGTGGGATCGGGGCCGCAACCGCTTTGGTTGGGTGGCGGAAGTGAGGTGGGGCTGGGCGTGTGTGCTCGCCGCCCTGGGGTCCTTTCCGGCCCACGCCGAGGGTCCCGCAGAATTGGAGCGGCTGCGGGAGGCTGTCGCGAGCAGTCGCGAACGCGTGGAGAAGAACGTCGCGACCGAGCGCAGCCTGCTCGGCGACCTCGAGGGCCTGGATCGCCGCCTGGCGCGCATCGACGAGGATCTCATCGGGGCGCAGGCCCGGGCTGCGAAGGCCGAGACTGCCCTGGGAGGCATCGAAGCGGAGCGTTTTGAGACTGGGGAGCGGCTCTCCCGGGGGCGCGCGGCGATGGGCCGCCGGGTGGCTGCGCTCTACAAGACGGGCGAAACCGGATCCTTGCGGGTGCTCTTTTCATCCGAGTCTCCCTGGGACTGGCTGTCCAGGGCGTCGACCCTGCGCGCCTTGATCGACTACGACCGCCGCCTGCTCGCCTCGACCCTCCAGGCGAGCGAGGATCTCCGGCGGATGGGCCAGGCGGCGGCGGTTGCGGCCGAAGAGCGAGATCGGGCGCTCGAAGCGGTGGCGGGGCGCCATGAACTTCTCGCGCGGGAGCGCGTCGAAAAACGAGAGTTGCTGGCCCGCGTGCGCTTGGACGGAGATCGCGAAAGGGCGTTGCTTTCCGAATCCGAATCCGCCGCCCGGGCCCTGGAGAGCGCGCTCGAGCGGATGAGCCGTCAACGGGGGAGGGCGCCGAATCGCGGCGGGCTGGCCGCTCGAAAGGGGAGACTCGAGGCCCCGGTCCGTGCGCCGGTGCGCGCGCCCTTCGGTCGGGTGACCGATCCGCGCTTCGGGACACAGACATTTCGCAAGGGAGTCGAGTTCGACGCGGACCGGGGCGTGAGTGTCCGTGCCGTTGCGCTCGGCGAAGTGCGCTACGCGGACTGGTTTCGCGGTTACGGGCGGATCGTGATTCTCGATCACGGCGAGGGGTATTTCTCGGTTTACGGGCACCTGGACCGCATCGGTGTTCGCGTGGGCCAGTGGGTGAACGAGTCGCAGGCCGTCGGCGTCGTAGGAGATACGGGCTCGCTCGAGGGCCCGGGTCTCTATTTCGAACTTCGCCGGGGTTCCCAGCCCCTGGATCCGTCTCAGTGGTTGGTTGCCCGCTGAGAGGGGCTATACAGTTGCAGGAGCCGCGGGCTGGTCTCGGCTCCGATTCGTCGAGGAGTTGCAGGAAGCGATGAGAAAGTTCTCGACCGCCCCGTTTTCGGCCGCCCGATTCGCAATCCGACGAAGTGTTGTCGCAATGGTGATCCTCGCGATGGCATGGCCCGTCGCAGGGTTCGCGACCGAGACGGAGCCCGTCGATCTCGATCAGCGCTACCGGGACCTGGGGCTCTTCAGCCGCGTGCTGACGCTCGTCCGTGCGAATTACGTCGAACCCGTCGACGAGAGCGACCTCCTTCGGGGTGCGATGCACGGCCTTCTTCTCGAACTCGATCCGCACTCGGCCTTCATGGAAGTCGAAGCCTACGAAGACATGCAGGTCGATACCCGGGGAGAGTTCCACGGGCTCGGGATCGAGATCACCAAGAGCCAGGGGGAGGCGATCGAAGTCGTTTCCCCCATCGAGGGCACCCCGGCTTCTCGAGCCGGAATCCGCGCACGCGATCGGATCGTCGCGATCTGTCCCACCGAGGTTCCCGAGGGCTGGGATACTCCTTGTCGAAGCACGAGGTCGATGTCCCTGGAGGAGGCGGTCGACCTGATGCGGGGGAGGCGGGGAACCTCGATCACGATCGACGTCATGCGCAGGGGGTTCAAACGACCGCGTCCCTTCGAGATCGTTCGAGACGTGGTCCAGGTGGAGTCCGTGGCCGGACGAATGCTCGAGCCGGGGTACGCCTACGTTCGGGTTCGCTCCTTCCAGGAGCGAACCGGGGAGGACGTCGAGCAGACGGTCGAGAAACTCCGCCTGGAGTCCGGGGATGGCTTGCGCGGGATGGTGCTCGATCTACGCGACAATCCGGGCGGTCTCCTCGACCAGGCCGTTCGCGTCGCGGACATGTGGCTCTCCGAGGGCCTCGTTGTCTACACCCAGGGTCGCCACGAGTCGGAGCGCCAGGACTTTCGTGCGGATGCGGACGAACACGATGGGTCCTATCCCATTGTCGTCCTGGTGAACGAAGGCTCGGCGAGTGCCTCGGAGATCGTGGCCGGAGCCCTCCAGGATCAGCATCGCGGACTGATCCTCGGGGCCACTACCTTCGGCAAGGGGTCGGTCCAGACGGTGTACCCCCTTGAAGACGGGTCGGGGTTACGCCTGACGACAGCTCTCTATTACACGCCCTCGGGCCGTTCGATCCAGGAGGTCGGTATCGTGCCCGACATCGAGGTGGCTTCCCGGCTGGCCGACGACCCGGCGGAGAGTGCGCCGGAACTTCGTCATGTCCGGGAGAGCGATCTCGAGGGGCACTTCAGTCACCAGGACGCCGAGCCGGATTCGGAAGAAGAGGGCGATGTACAGGAGTCGGAGGCCCGGGACCCGCAATTGAACCGGGCACTTGAGGTTCTCAAGAGTTGGGATTATTTCGACCGGTTGAAGCAGCCTCTCTTGAAACCGGGTTCGAAATCGGCGGCGCTGGAAACCGGCCGCTCTTCCAACCCGCAGCCCTGAGCGCGGATGACGTCGCGGTCGGGTCGCACGGTGGATGAAGCCATGACGGATCCGTCGTCGCCCGCCACCCAGGAGCCTCACGTCTATCGCGTGGGCGAACTGGTCGTCGGGCTGCGCCGCCTGCTCGAGGACCGGGTGGGACGCGTGTGGGTGTCCGGCGAGATTTCAAACCTCCACGAGGCACGTTCCGGCCACCGCTATTTCACGCTGAAGGACGACGAGGGGCAACTCCGGGCGGCGTTTTTTCGAGGAGCGGCCCGAACCCTGCGTTTCGACCTCGAAGAGGGAATGGAGGTTCGGGTTTACGCCGAAGTCAGCCTCTACGAAGCCCGGGGCGATCTCCAACTCATCGTGCGAGAGGTCGAACCCGTCGGGCAGGGCGTGCTGCAGCGTGCCTTCGAGCAGTTGAAGGCGCGACTCGGGGCGGAGGGCTTGTTCGACGAAGCCAGGAAGCGACCGCTGCCCGCGATTCCGCGGGGCGTGGGGATCGTCACCTCGGAGACTGGGGCGGCGGTGCGCGACGTCGTGCGGGTGGCCTCGGATCGATTTCCGGGCATTCCCCTCCGGATCGTGCCGACACGCGTCCAGGGCGACGGCTCCGAGGACGAGATCGCCGCAGCGCTCGGAGACGTGGCGGATGTCCCCGGGATCGATGTCGTGCTGTTGGTCCGCGGCGGCGGGTCGCTCGAGGACCTCTGGGCGTTCAACACGGAGGTCGTGGTCCGGGCGTTGGTGAACTGTCCACTGCCCGTCGTCTCCGGCGTGGGGCACGAAGTGGACTTTACCCTGGCCGATGCGGCGGCGGATGCCCGTGCGGCGACCCCCTCGGCGGCGGCCGCCCTTGCGCTTCCCGAGCGGGAGACGTTGGTCGAGACATTCGAGCACCAGGTCGAGCGCCTGCTGGCGGTCATGCGGGCGGAATTGGAACGGGCGCGCGCGAGCTTCGACCGGCAAGCCGAGGGCCTTCGCCAGTGGGCTCCCGCTGCGCAGGTGCAGGCGCAGCGCGAGCGTTGGCGGGCGGCGGTGCGCGCGTTGCGTGGCGAAATCGCGGTGCACCAGCGTCGGCATGGCGCCCGGCTGGCCGAGGCGGCCGCGCGCCTCGACTCCCTTTCGCCACTATCGGTGTTGGACCGCGGCTATGCCCTGGTGAGGCGGGGCGACGACGGCACCCTGGTCCGGCGGGCCTCCCAGGTGTCGCCCGGGGACGCGCTCTCGATTCGCGTTGCAGACGCGCGCATTACTGCGACCGCGGTCCGATCGGACGAAGTCGAGTGAGTCGTCGAGCAGGTAGAAAGTCCTTATGAATCAGCGGTCTTCGCTCGATTGCCGCGTTGACGCTCGAAGGGCGTGCCGGTAGCATCGGCGGACCATGGCCAAGTCGACGAAAAAGCCGAAAGAGTCCGCCGAGGAGCCGGGGTTCGAGGAGACTCTCGAACGCCTCGAGGCAGTCGTCGAACGGCTCGGGGAAGGCGAGCTCCAGCTCGAGGAGTCGCTCGAAGTTTTCGAAGACGGGATTCGGCTGTCCCGGGAATGCGCGAAGCAGCTCGATGCCGTGGAAAAGCGGATCGAGGTACTGACCCGCGACCGAACGGGCTGGACGGCCGCTCCCCTCGACCCCGAAGCGGAAGAAGAAGGCTAGGACTTGGATCTCCGGGCGTACATGGCCGAGCGCTCGCCGCTCGTGGAGGCCTTTCTCGAGAGTTGCCTGCCCCCGGCGAACCGGCCGCCCGAGGCGCTCCACGGCGCCATGCGGCACCTCGTCTTTCCCGGCGGCAAGCGACTGCGGCCGTTGCTGGCGATGGCGTCGGCGGAGGCGGTGGGAGGGTCGGCGGAGCAGTCGCTTCCGGCGGCGGCGGCGGTCGAACTGATTCACACGTATTCGCTCATCCACGACGACCTGCCCTGCATGGACGACGATGCGGAGCGCCGGGGCCGCCCGAGTGTCCACGTGGCGTTTGGAGAGGCGGTGGCCGTGTTGGCCGGTGACGCGTTGCAGGCCCTCGCCTTCGAAGTACTGGCCCGTGCGGCGGATACGCACTCTCCGGCACTGGCGGCTGCGGCGGCACTCGACCTCGCCCGGGCGGTTGGGGCGGAGGGACTCGTGGGAGGGCAGGTCGACGACCTCGCGTTTGACCCCGCCACGCTCTCCAACGAGCGCGTCGAGTCGGTTCACGAGCGCAAGTCGGCGGCGCTGATTTCTGCGGCGATCGTTGGGGGGGCTCGCCTGGCGGGAGGCTCGGACGCCCAACTCGCCGAGCTGGCTCGTTTTGGTTTCGAGATTGGCGTCGCTTTTCAGATTGCGGACGACCTCCTGGACGAGGGCGAGGACGATCCCTGTTCCTCGCTCACCGTGCTGGGGCGAGAGGGCGCCGAGAAGCGCGCCGAGTGGCTGCTGACCCGGGCATTGGACCGCGTCGAGAGCCTGGGAAGTCCGGCCGAGGTATTGAGGGAGTTGGCGCGGTTTTCGGTGCGGAGGGACACGTGAGCGACGAACGTCTCCTGGACCGGATCGACTCTCCCGCCGATCTGAGGGAATTGCCCGCCGATCGCGTGGAACAGGTCGCCCGCGAGGTTCGGCAGGAGATCCTCGACCGCGTCTCGAAAACGGGTGGGCACCTGGCTTCGAGCCTCGGGTCGACGGAACTGCTCACCGCGATCCACTACGTCTTCAATACCCCCTACGATCGGCTGGTCCTCGACGTGGGGCACCAGGGGTACCCGCACAAGATGCTCACCGGGCGTCGCGAGGATTTTGACCAGATCGGGCAGGCCGGCGGGATCGCGAAGTTCTTGCGGCGTTCCGAATCGGCGCACGATCACTTCGGAGCGGGACACGCGGGTACGTCTATTTCTGCGGCTCTCGGGATGGCGGAGGCGGCCGCTCTCCGCGGCGAAGACCGGCTCGCGATTGCGCTGATCGGGGACGGGGGCATGACCGCCGGCATGGCCTTCGAGGCCCTGAATCACGCCGGTCACCTCCAGCAGAAAAACCTGGTCGTGGTGCTCAACGACAACGAGATGTCGATTTCGCCGAACGTTGGAGCCATGTCCTCCTACCTCTCGAGGAAGCTCTCGGCCCCCATGACTCGCCGGATGAAGGGCTGGGCCCGGGATTTCCTCGGTGGCATGCCCGGCGACATGCTCCACTGGGCGCGGAAGGCCGAGGAGTCGTTGAAGGTTTTCTTCTCGCCCGGCCTTCTTTTCGAGGCGCTGGCCTTCAAGTACGTGGGACCGATCCAGGGACACCGGATGGACGTGATCCTCGAGACCTTTGAGAACGTGAAGGAGATGATTGCCAACGGCGACGGGCCGATCCTCGTTCACGCGCTCACCGAGAAGGGCCACGGCTACGAACCCGCCGCGCGCGATCCGCTCAAGTACCACGGTGTATCGAAATTCGACGTCGAGTCCGGCGAGTTCGCCCCGGCGAAAGAAGCGCCGCCCTCCTTCACCCGCGTTTTCTCCGACACGCTGATTCGCCTGGCGCAGGAGGACGACCGAATCGTCGCGATCACCGCGGCCATGGCCGGGGGGACGGGGCTCGACCGGTTTCAGCGAAAGTTCCCCAAGCGGTTTTACGATGTGGGGATTGCCGAGCAGCACGCGGTCACGTTTGCGGCCGGGCTGGCCACCGAGGGGATGAAGCCGGTAGCGGCGATCTACTCCACCTTCCTCCAGCGCGCGTACGACCAGGTCGTGCACGACGTGTGCTTGCAGAATCTCGACGTCACGCTCGCGCTGGATCGCGCGGGGCTCGTGGGGGCCGATGGAGCGACCCACCAGGGGCTGTACGATTTTTCGTATCTCCGGACGCTTCCGAACGTCGTCGTGATGGCTCCGAAGGACGAGAACGAACTGCAGCACATGCTCGCGACGGCCGTTGGGTACGCGGGGCCAGCGGCCATTCGCTACCCCCGTGGTGCGGGGCTCGGGGTCCCCCTCGACCCCGAGATCAAGGCGCTTCCTGTTGGAGAAGCGGAGCTGCTCCGCGACGGATCCGATGTCGCGCTCCTGGCCATCGGAAACATGGTGCCGGTCGCCATGGAGGCCGCGGACGAGTTGAACGCCCAGGGGATCGATGCAGCAGTCCTCAACGCCCGCTTTGTGAAACCGCTCGATGTCGAGCGCATCACCGGGCTCGCCCGACGCTGCCGTGCGATTGTGACCCTCGAGGAACACAGTGCCCTGGGCGGATTTGGAGCGGCCGTGCTCGAGGTGCTGGCGACCGCGGAGTGCGCGATCCCGGGTCGGCACCTCGGGGTTCCGGACCGGTTGGTCGAGCATGGAGAGACCCTCGAAACCCTCGGACTCGATGTCGCCGACGTGGTCGCCTCGGTTCGCAGTTGTCTGGCGAGCGGGGAAGCCCGCTGAAGCGCCAACGCCTCGACGAACGCGTCGTCGCCGACGAACTGGCTCCGACGCGCTCCCAGGCGCGCGGGTTGATTCTCGCTGGGCGGGTCCTGGTGGACGACGTGCCCGTGGACAAGTGCGGGGCGCCGGTCGCCCTGGAAGCCCGCGTTCGGGTTCGTGGCGACGAGCGACGCTTCGTGTCCCGGGGCGGTGAGAAGCTGGCCGGGGCGCTCGAGGACCTGGGGCTCGATCCGGCGGGGCGCTCGTGCCTGGACCTCGGGGCTTCCACCGGGGGCTTCACCGACTGCTTGCTCCAGGCGGGCGCGATCGGCGTCACGGCGGTCGACGTGGGCTACGGCCAGTTGGATTTCCGACTGCGCAACGACCCCCGGGTCCGCGTTCTCGAGCAGACCAACGCGCGGCTCCTGGACGCTGAGCTTTTGCCGGATCCGATCGACCTGGTCGTGATCGACGTTTCGTTCATTTCGGTGACCCTGCTGCTGCCGGTCCTGGCGCAACGGGTGCCGTCCGCCGAAGTTCTCGTGATGGTGAAACCCCAGTTCGAACTCGAACGGGGGCGCGTGGGGAAGGGCGGCGTGGTCCGCGACGACGCGGATCGATACGATGCGGTGGAGCGCGTGGTCCAGGCGGCCCGGGGGCTCGGATACGCGGAACACGGGCGCGCCGACAGTCGTCTTACCGGCCCGAAGGGAAACCGGGAGATTTTCGTGCGCTTGAAGCCCCCCGCGGAGGCGTGAGGGCTTAGCGTGACGCCGTGGGCGGCGACTCTGCGCTATGATGGGAGTCCAGCGAGTCTCCCTCGGGACGAGCTGTTGGAGTACGCGAGGAAGTCATGATTGAAGTCACCGAGTCGGCTGCCACCAAGGTCCGTTCGCTCCTGGAAGCGGACGAAAAGGTGGAGAGCCACGGCCTGCGCATGAAGGTCGTCGGCGGGGGTTGTTCGGGGCTGCAGTACCAACTCTCCTTCGACGATTCGGTGGACGAGGCCGACCATCAGGTCGCCGCCTTCGGCGTTCGGGTCATCATCGACGAGAAGAGTGCTCTCTACCTCGTGGGTTCCA
>JAZAOF010000006.1:0-5998 GCA_036228265.1 Myxococcota bacterium
GAGGCTCCTCCCGGTCTCTTCGAGAAGTACGATGAGCGTGACGAAATCCAGACCCGCACCGCCGTGCTCTTCGGGGATCGCCAAACCCACCCAGCCCAACTCCGCGAGCTGCTTCCAGAGGCCGGGAGAGAAACCCGCGTCCCCTTCCGCCCACTCTCGCACGGACTCCATCGTCGCATTCTCATCCAGGAACTTGCGCACCTCGGATCGCAGCAATTCCTGCTCTTCCGTGAAACCAAAATTCATCGCGTCACTGACCTTTCCGGGCACTTCGATCCCACCACCGACGGGGATCCCGTGATTCGGGTAACAGGGTAGTCAAAGCCCCCACACGGGCAAGCAACCCGGGCGTCGCACGAGACACACAAAGGAAAGGCGCCGAACCTTTCGATCCGGCGCCTCTCTGGGTTGGGGGGAATCGCAATTGCGACGAACAACTACCCGGTTTCGACGGGAACCTGTCGCACAGCGGGCTGCGGTTCCTCGGGTCTCGGCAGCGTGACGGTGAGAACTCCGTCGCGGTAGCTGGCCGCGACCGCGTCCTCGGACACCGGTTCCCGGAAGCGGATACGACGCTCGAACTTGCCGTAGTGGGTTTCGCTGCGGCGTACGCCTTCGGTCTCGGTCTCTTCCCGGCCGCGCTTCTCGCCCTTCAACGTGAGCGTTCCGTCTTCGACTTCTACCGTGAAGTCTTCCTCGCTCAGACCCGGCAGCTCTGCCGTGACGCGATAAGCCTCATCGGTTTCTACCACGTCGATGCTCGGTACGAACGAGCGACGCTGATCCCCGGCTCCAAAAGAGGGGGATCTCGACGCACCGCCAAAAAACTCGTCGAAGAGGCGGTTTGCGTCATGCATGCCCATGAGACTGTTGGAAAGCCTCTTCCTCGGAATCACTGCAAACGCCATTTTCATTACCTCCTGTTTCATGACCCTTGATGGGTCGAACAAAGAGATAAGCACGGCGCCAGGAGCGTCAAGGACGCAAGCTTCAGATCACGCCTTCTTTTGCTAGACGCTCGAGATCCGCTTCTGGCACCCCGAGTTCTCTGTAGACCTCTACGTTGTGTTCCCCGAGGCGCGGCGCCAGCGGACGCGCCCGCGGGAGCGCATCAGAGAAACGCAAGGGGTTGCCGTGGAACAGCACCTCGCCGAGAGAGGGGTGGGGATGACGCTCGATCATGTCACGAGCGAGTAGCTGTGGGTCGTCGATGAGTTCCTCGGGCGAAGTCACTCGCGCGCAGGGAACGTCCGCGCCCTCCGGTCCCAGCAACGCGAGCACCTCCGCGCAGGTGCGAGACGAAATCCAGTCGCCGACGAGCTCGTTGATTTCGGCCCGGTGGGCCGCACGGCCCCGGTGGTTGCGAAACCGCTCGTCCTCCGAAAGTTCCGGACGCCCGATGGCCCCGCAAAGACGGCGAAACAGCCGGTTGCTGGCAGTCGCCACCACGATCCACCCGTCCGCGGCCGGAAAGCTCCCATACGGGGCGGCATAGGGATGCTGGTTGCCCAGCCGTTCCGCCCGCGCTCCCAGGGTCGCGAATATCGTCGCCGCGGAATCGGTAGCCGCGAAGACTGCGTCCTGGTTCGACAGATCGAGGACGCGGGCCCGGCCGCTGCGTTCCCGATCGAGCAACGCCGAGACCAGGCCTACCGCCAGGTAGAGGCCGCCCAGGAAGTCTCCCAGCGCGCCTCCGCCGCGCAGAGGGGGGCCATCGGGAAACCCGGTGAGGGACATGAAGCCACCCGTCGCCTGGGCGATGATGTCGTAGGAGGCCTGGCCCGCGCGCGGTCCCGTGGCGCCGAAACCCGAAATCGAAGCCACGACGCAGCGCGAATTCCGTTCCTGGATCACCTCGGCTCCGAGACCGTGAGCTTCCATCCAGCCCGACCGAAAGTTCTCGACCAGCGCATCCGCGCCTTCGACCAGGCGGAGCAGTAAGTCGCGCCCCTCGTCCATGCGAAGGTCCAGCGTCACGGAGCGCTTGCCCCGGTTGTTGTTCTGGAAGGAAAGCGAGGTCTCTCCGACCGGGGACGGACCGTGGCGGTAGTCGTCGCCGATTCGCGGCCGCTCGATCTTGATGATATCAGCCCCGAGGTCTGCCAGGATGGCGGTCGCAAAGGGCCCAGCGACGACGCGCGTCAGATCCAGGACCCGAACCCCTTCGAGAACGCGATTCGGCATCGGACCTCGCAGCGAAGGTGATTCCGCCAAGAACTAGAGGCGAATCACGGCGACGATCGCCATCACGCTCCCGACTGCGGCGACCCCGTATAGGAGTGGGGCGACGATCGCATCGCGATTCGCACCCCCGTGATCGATGGCCAGGTGGCGAAGGTGGTGTGCACCCTTCCAGAGCGGCAGCGCGATGAGTGCAAGCAGAACGATCTGGCCGAGGGGATTCGCCGCCAACGCGTAGGCCCGGGAATAGTCGAGCGCCTCGGGAGCCACCAATCCGAGCGGGATCAGAATCCCGACCACCAGGATCCAGCCCGTCAACAAGATGGTCCCGATCAGGATCCCCTGGCCGAAAAGCAACCAGATGACGGGTTCGATGCGCAGCAAAAGCTCTTTCATCAGAAGATCACCCCCGCGAGGATCAGGGAGAAGACCACGGTGAGCCCGATCCAGACCGCGTAGAGCATGACGAGAATGACCCCACCCGGCGGCGGCTTGAGGGGACCGATCCGCGCCGGCTGGGCCTTCGGAAACAACCGGAAGAAACGAACGCCGACGAAGAGGACGGAAGCCAGGGCCAGGAAATGAAAGGCGATGTAGAAGGGGTTGTAGAGCCGCGCAATCTGCTGCGACCACGCCTCGGGCCCTGCGCCAAGTTCCCAGATCATCTCGAGGATCAGGAAACTGATCACCAGGTAGATCAGACCCGTCGCTCCGAAGAGCGTGTAGACCCGCATGCGCCGACTGGAACCCCAGGAACCGGGTTTGCGCGGCGCGGCGGTCCGCGTCGAGCCGGGTTTCGGCGGCGCCATGGCGCCGGGATGCGCGGCACCCGCCATCCTAATCTCCTCCCCGGGGCAGAACCAGGCCCGTCGCCCAGTCGATCACGGCGTTGAACTTCGCCTGGTTGACGGCTGCTGCCGGATCGACATTCTTCGGGCAGACCTCGCTGCATTCGTTGGCATAGGAACAAGCAAAGACGGTCCCCTCCCCGCGGAAGATCTCATTCCGCTCGTCCTGCCCCTCGTCTCGCGAATCCATGTTGTAACGATGCCCGAGGGCGATGGCTGCCGGACCAATGAAGTCCGGCTCGTTCGCCACGACGGGACAAGCCGAATAACAGAGCATGCAATTGATACACATGCTGAACTGCTTGAAGGCGTCCAGTTCCGCGGGGCTCTGGGCGTGGGTGCCCTCCTCTACCGCGCGTTCCTTCGCCGAGATGATCCAGGGTTTCACCGACTCGAACTTGTTCATGAAGCCGTCGATGTCGACCACCAGGTCTCGAACGATGGGAAAATTCGCCAGGGGTTCGATGCGGACCGTGCCTCCGTACTGGGCGAGGGACGTCTTGCAGGTGAGCTTCGGCTCCCCGTTCACCATCATCCCGCAACTCCCGCAGACCGCCATCCGGCAGGACCAACGGTGAGAAAGGGATCCGTCGATCTCGTCCTTGATGAAGTTGATGGCGTCGAGAACCTTCCAGTCGGACTGCACCGGAATCTCGTATTGCTGCGAACGCGGCTCCTCATCCTGATCCGGATCGAAGCGCGAAATCACGAACTTTTTGGTTGCTTCGCTCATCAGTACTTTCTCTCCTCAGGCTCCCAGCGGCCGAGGGTCACCGGCTTGGTGTCCATTCTCGGACCGTCGACGCCGAAGTAGCACAAACTGTGGTGAAGAAAGTTCTGGTCGTCGCGCGTGGGGAAATCCTTGCGGGTGTGGGCTCCGCGTGATTCGGCCCGTACGGCCGCAGACTGGGCCACGGTTTCCGCGATATCGACCATGTTGACCAACTCCAACGCCGCCACCAGCTCGGTGTTGAACACCATGCTGTCGTCTTCGACACGGACGTCCTTGACCCGGTCTCGCAGGCTCGCGACGGTCTGAACCGTCGCGTCCATGGAACCCTGCTCCCGGTAGACACCGCAGCCCTCCTCCATCGTCACATTGAGTTCTTTCCGCACCGTCGAAATCTTCTCGGCTCCCTGGCGATGCTTGCGAAGGGCCGCGATCCGGTCGGCCTCTTCCTCGGCCTGATCGCGGATCGGCGCCGCGTTGCCATCGCTCGCTCCCTTTGAAAATGCGACGGCGTTGACTCCAGCCCGGGCGCCGAAGACGAGGCACTCGGTCAGCGAGTTGGAGCCCAGGCGGTTGGCTCCGTTGAGCGAGGCGCTCGCACATTCTCCCGCGGCGTAGAGCCCGGGGAGAGAGGTCACGGCATCGATATCGGTATCGATGCCCCCCATCATGTAGTGCACCACCGGTCGAATCGGAATTGGCTGGGTAACGGGATCGACGCCCGCGTAGTTTCGCGCGAGTTCGAGGACGAAGGGCAACCGCGACTCGAGCTTCTCGCGCCCGAGATGCGTGAGATCGAGGTTCATGTACTCGCCGTAGGGGCCCGAAAAACCCCGACCCGCCTCGATCTCCTGGATGACGGCGCGCGAGATCATGTCCCGCGGACCCAGCTCCGCCTTGGTTCCCACGCCGTAGTCGCGCTCCACGAGGAACCGCTCGCCGTCGCTGTTCTTCAGGTACCCGCCTTCACCACGCGTTGCTTCGGTGATCAGGATCCCCGTGCCCGGGAGACCCGTCGGGTGATACTGGACGAACTCCATGTCCTTCAACGCCACGCCCGCCCGGTAGGCCAACGACATACCGTCGCCGGTCTTGATCATGCCGTTCGTGGTAAAGGGAAAAATCTTGCCGGCACCGCCGGTCGCGAGAATCACCGAACGGCCCAGAATCGCGGAGACCTTTCCGGTTCGGATGTCCAGTGCCGACACGCCGCGGACGCTGCCGTCATCCACGAGCAACTTCGTCACGAACTGCTCGTCGTAGCGAACAATGGAGTCGAAACGCATGGAGTGCTGGAACAGGGAATGCAACATGTGGAAGCCGACCTTGTCCGTGGCGAACCACGTCCGCTTGGTCGTCATGCCGCCGAAGGCTCGAGTCGACACGGAGCCATCCTCGTTCCGACTCCACGGACAACCCCAGTGCTCGAGGCGCGTGAGCTCCTTGGGGGCCTCCTCGACGAAGTACTGGATGACATCCTGGTCGCCGAGAAAATCGGAACCCTTGACGGTGTCATACCCGTGCAACTCGAAGTTGTCGTCTTCGCGTGCCACCGCGGCGGCGCCTCCCTCTGCGGAGACCGTATGGCTCCGCATGGGGTAGACCTTCGAGACGAGAGCGACAGAAATGCCCGGCGCGGACTCCGCCGCTGCGATGGCGGCCCGCAGTCCTGCGGCGCCTCCACCGACGATGACGATATCGTGCCGGAAGACATCGATCACGGCTTCCCAACCCTCCTACCTTGGAATCGGAAGGGGTTGTAACGAATTCTTGACGCCGCCGGTAGCCGCGAGCGGGATCTGGGGGCCACTTTTCAGCCCTCTCTGTCTTCCGCGCTCCCTGGGGCTTAGAGGGACGGCTCCTGCTGGGTGAGGCAATGCACCGACCCGAGGCCGACCACGAGGTCGCGAGAGGGGATCCCGATGACTTCGCGCCCGGGGAAGAGTTCACCCAGAATCGCCACCGCTCGAGCGTCGCTGTGTACGCCAAATAGCGGCACGAGAACGACCTCATTGGCGACATAGAAGTTGGCGTAGCTGGCCGGAAGGCGGGTGCTATCCATGACGATAGGCGGCGGCATGGGCAGGGTGACGACGGACAGCTTCTTTCCGGTGGCGTCGCTGGCTGCTCGCAATCGGGTGAGATTCCCACGAAGGGGGTCGTGATTCGGGTCGTGGGCATCCTCTTCCACCACAGCCACCACGACACCGGGTGCAACAAAGCGTGCCAGGTTGTCGAC
>JAZAOF010000007.1:0-66799 GCA_036228265.1 Myxococcota bacterium
ATCGGGGGTCGCAGGCGAATAGACCGCTCGTTCGAATCGGCGGCGGTCCTTTCCCTCGGTCACCCGGCGAAGTCCGTCGAGCATGAAATCCGGCACTCCGAAGGTCGCGGGCGTGGAACACACCACCAGGGCGCGCACCCGGTCGGGAGCGCGCAACGCCACCTCCATCGCGACGGCGCCCCCCATGGAGTGCCCCACCCACACCACGGGTCCGGGGACTCCCAGGCGCTCCAGCACCGCCAGGGAAAAGTCGGCCATCGCCGATACCGAACCCAGGCTATCGATACCGCCCGAGCGCGCGTGGCCCGGCTGATCAAAGGAAACCGGGCTGTGAGCGGTTGCCAGGTGTTCCGCCAATTCGGAGTAGAGGTGGCCGTTGTTGCCGGCGCCGTGGAGACAGAGAAGCGCCTCCCCCCGGCCAAGATCCGGGGCCACCTCGGGCAAGGTGGTCTTTCCCGGGTGGTGGACGAAGGTCGCCACACCGTCGATATCGAAGTACTTCTGCGGCACGGGCCCCAGCTTAGGATCCCACCCCGGGGGCTGCCAACGCCCAGGGGGCCCAGGGGAAGGCGCTCATCGATGCGGGAGCGCTCTTCTGCGCAGGCCCGACGAGAAGGTTGGCAGAAAACGGCTGCATCCAGCAGCATCCGGAGGCGCCGCTTGGTTTATCCCTACGAGGTGAGACGATGTCGGAACAATATGACCTGCTGATCCGGGGGGGCACCCTAATCGACGGCACCGGTGCCCCCGCGACACGCGGAGACATTGCCGTTCGCGACGGTCGCATTGCCGCGCTCGGCGAGGTGTCCGGAAGTGCCGACCGGGTTCTCGAAGCCGACGGGCGCGTCGTCAGCCCAGGATTCGTCGACATCCACACCCACTATGACGCCCAGATCCTCTGGGATCGCATGATGACGATCTCTCCCTGGCACGGAGTGACCACCGTGGTGATCGGAAACTGCGGGTTTGGCATCGCCCCCACCCGGGTCGAACATCGCGACCTGATCCTGCGCACACTGGAAAACGTCGAGGGGATGTCGCTCGAAGCCCTGCACGAAGGGCTGGGCCCGGATTGGCCCTTCGAGACGTTCCCCGAGTATCTCGAGGCCATCGAAAAGCGCGGCAGCGCCATCAACGTCGGGGCGCTGATTGGTCACACACCGGTCCGCATGTACGTGATGGGCGAAGAAGCGACCGAGCGCGAAGCCACCGACGACGAAATTGCCCAGATGAAAGCACTGGTGCACGAAGCCCTCGAGGCCGGGGCGATCGGTTTTGCGACCTCCAAGGCGCCCACCCACGTGGGGTACGCGGGCCGTCCCGTCCCCAGCCGCGCCGCCTCCTTTGCCGAGATCAAGGCCCTCGCAAGTGCCCTGGGCGATGCCCAACGGGGCATGCTCCAGAGCACGATCGGCCCGGAACTTCTCTTCAACGAACTGTCCGAGATCCAGCGAGAGATCGGCCGCCAGGTGAGTTGGACGGCGCTTCTCGGCGGCGCCTTTGGTCCCGAAGGGCACCGTTCCGTCCTGGAGATGCACCGGAAGTTCCAGGAAGAAGGCACCCTGGTCTTTCCCCAGGTGACCTGCCGACCTCTCAACTTCGAATTCCAGTGGAAGGCGCCCTTTCCGTTCGAAAGCCTGTCGCTCTTCAAGCCGGTTTCGGCGGGCGACTTCGAAGAGAAGAAACGGATCTACGCCGACCCGGAGTTTCGCCAGGCCCTGAAGGATCGCGGAACTCGCGGCTCGATCGTGGGCCGCTGGGAAAACACCGTGATCGCAAGCTGTCCCCAGGAGCCGGAAATCGAGGAACGCAGCGTGAGTGAAGTGGCCCAGGAGCGGGGCGTCGACCCCGTCGACCTGGCCCTCGACCTCGGCCTGGCCTCGAACCTCGAAGCGCGTTTTCGCATGGCGATCATGAATACCGACGAGGCGATCGTGGAAGAACTCATCACCCACCCGGCGGTGGTGCTGGGCCTTTCCGATGCCGGCGCCCATGCGAGCCAACTCTGCGACTCGTGTTTCTCCACCCATCTTCTCTCGCACTGGGTCCGGGACAAGCAGGTCCTGAGCCTGGAACAAGCCGTGCGCCTGCTCACTTCTCGGTCGGCCGAGGTCTTCGACATTCGCGACCGGGGTCGTCTCGAAGTGGGACTGGCCGCCGACATTACGGTCTTCGACCCGGAAACCGTCGGTTGCTCGCCGCTGCGCCGAGTCAACGACCTGCCGGGCGGAGCCGACCGCCTCATCTCGGAGGCGACGGGAATCCACGCCGTCGTGGTCAACGGCACGCTTCTCCGAGAAGACGGCCGAGACTGCGTCGATGGAGACGGGGCGCTGCCGGGCCAGGTCGTGCGAAGCCAACCCCACTAGCCTCTTTAGCCACTTTTCCCCTGGGCACAGGCGCTTCGACGAAGAAGCCCGTCGCAGTAAAATGGGGACTCGAACCAAGGGAGAGATCCAACGTGCTGGACTGCATCATTCGAGGCGGAACGGTCATCGACGGCACCGGGGCCGAACGCCGCGATTCCGACGTTGGGATCGCGGACGGCCGCATCCAAGCCATCGGCGACGTTCCCGGCCCCTCCAAGACCGAAGTCGACGCCCGGGGCAAGATCGTGTCTCCGGGCTTCGTGGACATCCATACCCACTACGACGCCCAGGCCTTCTGGGACCCCACTCTCAGTCCTTCGCCCTTTCACGGGGTGACCACGGTGGTGGGAGGCAATTGCGGGTTCAGTATCGCGCCCCTGGTCCCCGAGGCAAGCGACTACCTGATGCGAATGCTCTCGCGGGTCGAAGGCATGCCGCTGGAGAGTCTCCAGTCGGGCGTCCCCTGGAACTGGTCGTCTTTCGGCGACTATCTCAATTGCCTCGACAACACGCTGGCCGTCAATGCCGGCTTCCTGGTGGGACACTGTGCCCTGCGACGCGTGGTCATGGGTGAAGCGGCCACCGGCGAGAGCGCCAACGACGAACAGGTCGCCGCCATGCAGGGACTTCTCGCGGAGTCGCTCGCAGCGGGAGGAATGGGGTTTTCCTCCTCCTGGGCAACGACCCACAACGACGGCGCCGGCGTTCCCGTGCCTTCTCGGTCGGCCAGCCGAGAGGAAATTCTCGCGCTCTGCCGAACGACGGGAGAGCACGAGGGTACGACCCTCGAGTTCATTCCCACCGTGGGTCCCTTCGAGGACAAGCATCGGGCGATGCTCGCCGACATGTCCCTGGCGGCCGGCCGGCCCCTCAACTGGAATGTACTCGTGGCCCAGGAGATGGGCCGAGAACTCTGGGAGAGCCAACTCGCCGCTTCCGATTACGCCGCCGAGCGCGGCGCTCGCGTCCTGGCCCTGACGCCCCCGGTGGTGATGGAGGTGCGTCTCAACTTCGTGAGCGGCTTCGTTCTCGACGCCTTTCCCGGATGGGCCCAACTCTTTGGGCAACCCCTCGAGGAACGCAAGAAAGCCCTCGCGGACCCCGTGTTCCGCGAGCAACTCGACCGATCGGCCAACTCCGAGGAAGCCGGCGTGTTTCGCGCCTTGGCGAACTGGCAAAACATCACGGTCGCGGAGACCTTTTGCGAAGAAAACGCGCCCTTCCAGGGGCGAACGGTGGGAGAGATCGCCCAGGAGGTCGGAAAGGCCCCCTTTGACGCCATGCTGGACATGGTGCTCGCAGACGACCTCCGTACCTCCCTCAGGCCCATGTCCCTTGGGCACGACGACGAAAGCTGGAAGATTCGCGCCGAAATCTGGAGAGATCCCCGCTGCGTGGTCGGCGCCTCGGACGCCGGCGCTCACCTCGACATGATCAACACGTTCCTCTACACGACCGCGCTCCTGGAGTCGGTCCGAGAGCGCAAGCTGATCGAACTCGAGGAGGCGGTCCACCAACTGACCGACGTTCCCGCCCGGCTCTACGGGATCCGCGAACGGGGCCGACTGGCCGAGGGTTGGCGTGCGGACGTCACCGTCTTCGATCCCGACCGCGTGGCTCCAACCCCGATCTACACGAAGCCAGACCTGCCCGGAGGGGCGTCGCGCCTGTATGCCGATGCCCTGGGAATCGAAAACGTGTTCGTCAACGGCGAAGAGATCGTCCGCGAAGGCCAACACACCGGAGCCTACCCGGGAACCGTCCTCCGCTCGGGACGCGACACCGAAACGGTGTCCATCCCCGGCGGCACCCACTGAAACTGAAATCCACCGGGAGGCACGCAGGTCGCCACTGCGACTCGCTCCCGGGCAAGGCCCTGCGCGATGGCAACTGACATCCCGATGCCCTCCTACTCCGACAACATGGAGGAAGCCGACCTCGTCGGGTGGCTCGTCGCGCCGGGAGATTTCATCCACGAAGGCGATCCCATCGCCGAAATCGAGACGGACAAGGCCACGGGCGAACTCGAATCTCCCGTCTCCGGAACCCTGGTAGAAATTTGCGTCGCCGAGGGAACCACGGGCGTGAAGGTGGGAGCGGTCGTGGCTCGGATCGACGCTGCGGAGGCCGAAGCCCCCTTTCCTCCAGAGGCCGTAGAGACGTCTGCCTCGCAACCGGCTTCGGCTGCAGAACCGATCGATTCCGGGTCTCCTTTGGAGGAGCCGGCTGATTCCCCGCCTACTCCTCCCGTCGCCGAGACGCCCTCGCCGCCTCCCGCATCTCCATCGGCAACGACCGCCCTCGCCCGACGCGTCGCCGAGCAGTCGGGGATCGATCTCTCCGGGTTGCGGGGCACTGGGGCGCGCGGACGCGTTACCAAGGCCGACGTGGAAGCCGCCGCCTCGGGCGCAATGGCCCCGGCAGCGCCAGCTTTCGCCGTTTTGGACGTCGAATGCGACGTCTCCAAGGCCCTCGATGTCTGCCGGCAGGCCAGCGAACGCGACGACCCAATCGATCTCGTGGCCTTCGCCGTCCGCGCGGCGGTCCTGGCGCTCAACGACGTTCCCGACCTCGCCGCCCGCCCCGAACGTGAAGAGAACGGATTCGGAGTGCGGGTCCACGCCGCAAGCGGGGCCCCCAAGACGCTTCAAGAAGCGGAGCGCAAAAGCCTCGGCGTCCTTGCCCAGGAACTGCGCGACGACTCGGAAGAGACGACCGAGGCGCCGGACATCGAAATCTTCGACTTCGGCGGCCTCGGAATCCACCGCGTACAGGCGCCCGTCTCCGCGGGAGGCACGGCCGCGCTGGGAATCGGGGCCCCTTGTTCGAGCGACCCGGACGGAGAACTCGACCGAGCCTACTTCACGCTCTCGGTGGACACGACCCGCGTCGAACTCGCCACCGCCGCGCGCTGGTTCTCGGAATTTCGTCGCCGGATCGAAGATCCGCTCGAAATGCTCCTATAGCCTCGAAAGCGAGGCGCACGCGCGCTAGAGGTCATCGTCGTCGTCGAAATCGAATTCGTCCTCGGCCACACCGCTGTCGTAATGGCGCTGGGAGCCCCCGAAGATCGCCCAGATCGACAGAATGACGAGCGCCGCGAGGCTCGCCTGGAGCACGACGAAGCCGGCGACCTTGAGAATGGCGAAGTCGGGGCTCACGAAGCGAACCAGCCACCCGGACCCCTCGTCCACGAGCGCCGCCACGAAGGGCGTCGTGATGAGCGTGATCTTCAACCAGGTCTTGAACGGGCAGAAGAGCACCAGGTGGGTCAGCACCAGGAGCAGCATCCCCATGGCGAACAGGTGGAAGTGCGAGACTTCGAGGAGCCCCTGGTAACTCCGCGGCGAGAGGTACTGTTCGGGGTTTCCCAGGTAATAGGCCACCACCGAAGAAGGAGCGAGAGTCATTTTCTGAAAGTAGAGGAGCAGGTTCGTGACCCAGAGCAGGGCCACGTAGACGCTGTAGAGCACCACGATCATCTGGAGGAGCCGATTTCGGCTCCATTCTCCGGTCACGATGAAGCGCATGGCGTTTTCTCGATTTACTCCGCGCTTGGCTTCGCCTGGGGGAGGCTCGGTGACTCGTCGGCCGATTTCCCCGGCTCGGCGATCAGGACGTCGTAGGCGGCCAGGAAACGACGCACACTCGCCGTCGCCGCCCGCGCCGAGAGAGTAGCGCCGGAAACGCCGTGGATGTCCCATCCGAGGCGCAAATCGTCTTTCTTGGAGACCCCGAGGAACTGCTCGTACCAACGCTCCCGGGGCAGGTAACCCAGGGGTTCATAAAAGGCGAGCACGAGCACCCGGGTGACCTCACCCGTGGGCGAGAGCACGATCATGAAGGCCTCGGGAAGGGTCCGGACCTGGTGGATCTCGATCTGGGCGTAGCCCAACACCCGCCCGTCCTTCCAACCGGTGAAGATAGTGAGCAGTTCACCCGGCAGGCGGGCGCGGGCCCCCTTCTCGATGGCGTCGACCTGCGCCGACTTCAGGATGTAGTTCGTTTCCTCGACGCGATCGGCGCCGGGAAAGGCCCGTTCCAGGGCCTCGTCCTGGGCAAAAAATACCTTCGCCCCGGCGGGGTCCGCCGAGGCGAAGGCAAGGCACGCAAGCAGCGCACCCGGGATGCCGAACCGGTGCGTCGACCTAGAAGACGTAACCGACACCCAACTGGAACTCATGCGGTCGCTGATTGTTGCTGGCATTGCGGCCCAACGCATGAACATTGCGATAATCCGCCTTGATGACGACCTGGGGGTGGGGGTAAAACTGGAGACCCACCATGTTTACGCGGAAGTTCTGGTATCCATACTTGAAGACGCCCGAGGGCATCTTATTCTGGGTTTCCGTCCACTCGAAGCGATAAAAGGGCTCCAGACTCATTTCGGTATCCGGAAAGATCCACGGAAGAACGTTGTAGCCGACTGAAAAATAGCCGCCCAGGCTTCGCTTGGCGATGCAGCCTTTGTAGTCATTGTTCTTCCCGTCGACCACAAGGGTGTTACACGTGCCCAAAGCGTTAGTTAGATCTCCGGCGTCGGCAACGTGCGACTGCGTGTACAGAGCCCGAAGTTTGAGACCCTGCCACTCGTACTCCGCGTGAACCTCGAAGATCGTCGTCCACACGTTCCCGAAGTCGTATCGGCCCTGACCTGAACCGCCCGACCACACCGATCCACCGACGAGAAGCCCATCGGTGGGAATCCAATCGAGACGAGCCACGATCGCCCAATCGTTGGCCTTTTTCGCGCGTCCCTTCTGACGCCCGCCCCGATAGCCGCTGGACGTGAAGCCCGAGGCATCCATCCCGTTCATCGCGTAGAGCTTGTAGCTGAGCGTGTCGTCGAAGAAGCTTCCGAAGAGGCCTGCCCCGATCTCCCGCCAGGTCGAGGGAATGATCTGGGTTTCCGGAGAGGGCCGCGAAACCCCGTAGTACTCGGTGGGTTCGTGGATCTCGTTGATAAAACCCATGGGCGTGAGCAAGAGCCCCGTCGCGACGTTGACTCGTTCGTCGATAAAGAAATCCAACTCGGCGAATTCGACCGAAGCGGAACCGCCTCGCCCCGTGGAAGCGTGTTCGAACTCGATCTCGGTATTGATGACGATCCAATCGTTGAACTTGTAGCCGGCATAAATCACCCCGCGGAGCCACTCCGCCACGTTGTCGCGCCCGTGCTTGTCCGCCACGAGCGCCGAGAAGTTCCCCTCGCCGTAGCCGCCAATCGAGAGCCCCTGGTCCTTGGTGTAGACCTTGGAGGCCGCAGGGCCCTTGCCATACATGCTCTTCAACCCCGTCTCCTCGGGGATGGCGACGGCTCGCTTGATGCGTTCCATCTCGCGCGCCAGGGCCCCGATGTTCTCCTGCAACTCGGGGTTCGGTGCGACGGTCACGTCTTCGGCCGCGGCCTCGGCAGCTTTTTCAACCTCTTTCTCGGCCTGCATCTTCTTGATCTCGTCCATCAACATCTGGACCTGCGATTCCAGTGCCGTGATGCGATCGGAATCATCGGCGGCGGCCGACGCGGGCGCGGCGGCAAACGCGAAGACCAGGGCCAGGCTGGCGGCCCAGGTCATGGAAAATCTCAATCGGCTCGGCATCGGTACCCCTCCTCGAACGACCCGATCGCGCGCCCGTCCAACAGCATGGAGCCGCCGCGCAATACGAAATTGAAAGTCGTTTTCTTTTGGAGAAGAGGTTTTAACGAAAATGAATACCAATTTCAATTGGAATGGGCGAAGCGAGAGGGTCCTGAGATCTATCCCCTAGGGGAAATTAGACTTGGCGGAGAAATTCGGAGAGGCCGAAACCGACCCGGTCGCCGCAGCGCCACTCGGTCATTCCCTCTCCGATGAAGGTCGTGAGCCCCTCCCTGCGATTGCGCAGGGGAATAAAGGACTTGACCTCCCCCTGGATCGCAAGGGTTTCGCCCTTCTGGGTCTCGACCTGCGCCCTCACCTGCCGGTGAAAGAGTCCATTCTCCTCGTACTCGGCCTCGATCGTGGCGTCGGTGATCAACTCCAACTCGTTGCCGCGAACGATGACCCCGCCGCGCCGGATGTTGTCCGGGTCTCGCTGGATGATCGAGACCATGGCCCCGAAATCAGGACCAAAGTTCATGGTCAGCCACTCGTAGCTCTGGATCGCCTGCCAGTAGCGCGGCCCCCAGGAATGGTCCCGCAGTCCGTAGCCGTCGATGGCCAGCGATTCGCCCGCGATTTCAAGGCTTCCTGCGACATGCATATGCTGCTCATAGTGCGCCTTGCCAAACTGCTGGTCGGCTTTTCGCCCCTCTTCTTCGCGGCTTCCCGAACTTCCATACATCGGCCCCACGGCCTCGTGAACGAGGTCGAGCGAGATTTTCGACATCGGGTTGTCTCGAAACGCCGCCTTGGGATCCGCCATCTCGCGGGGTTCGCGGAGTTCGACCACGGACCCCCCGTAGCTCGTCCGCAGGCGCTGGCTGGGCTCGAGCACTTCGAAGGTCAGCCCTCCTGCGTCGAAGGCGTCGTTGTTCTCGATCGGGGCGCGCTTGAACACGAAGAGCACCCGCCCATCGGGCAGGTAGACCGTCACGGTCATTTCGGCCTGGCCCTCGTTCGCCCGGTTTCCAAGGCGAACGAATCCGCCAATCGAGCGTTCTCGATCGAAGAAATTGAAATACATGCTCTCGTTGAAGTTCTCTTCGGGGCCGAGTGCATGGGTGTAATCGTCTTCGGGCTTGAGGTTGCCAACGATCTTGGCCATGGGAGTGTCCTTCCATGTGGCTGTGGAGCCGTAGTGGAGCCGATACCGGATACGAAACCGGCACTCAAAACTACACGAGAACACTTTGGGGAGGGTTCCTGCGTGGCGAAGAAAAGGCGAAAAGTTCTGAAAAAACAAAACCCGCCAGGAGGCGGGTTATAAATTTCGTACGCAGTGGATAAAATATAGCACAGTTCGCTCTTTGCGCAAGATGCTAGGCCGCAACTCCACGAAAACGGCTCCCAACTCGCGATGTCCGCGCCGCAACTGTGCACGAGCCCGCCTTTTCGGGCCGGGTCCACGAATCTTAAACCGAGGGAAAAATCCCTCGCCCGTCGAAAGCCAACCGTACCTGCGACACCCGCACCGCTGTGGCAAAATGCGCCGCCAAGCCCACTCCGAGGACACACTCCATGCCTTCCGAGAGCACCGACCGGTCGGTTCGTATTCTGCGCATCGCAGGGTGGATACTGGGCATCCTGGGGCTTTTCATGTTGGGCAACGACATGGTCGGGGACAACCAACGCGACAACCTGGCTGGAGTCCTCTTCATCATCGCGGGGATCGCAACGCTACTCGTGGCGAAAAACCGCGAATCCCGAAGCCGCCATCACGCGCAATCGGCGGACGAGTCGAGCCCCGAGGACGACCGCGATTCATCGGAGAACTCGGCGTAGACGCCGAAGTGATCGGTCGGCCAGACTCCCGAGCGCACGTCGTCACAGACGACACGGCAACTCTGCAGGCGGCCGCTCCCATTCAACGCCGGGTACCCCGCGAAGATGTAGTCGATTCGCCGATCCGGCTCGAGAGAGCTCCGCGCGTAGTCGTTTCGATTGGACCAGGTGGTGCCGGCTCCCCCATCTCCGGCGACCTCCCAGGCGTCGTAGAAAAGAACCCGGCGATCGCCCAGTGAATGGCGGCCGGTCATGAAACGAATCTCGTCCGAATCGGGATCGGCGTTGAAATCGCCGACAACACTCGGGGGGAATCCATCTCGCACGCGGGATGCAATAACCTGGGAGGCCAACGCCTCGACCTGGCGCTCGCGAACATCCCCGTGGTGCAGGCGCCAATTCAAGTGCGTGCACCAGAAATCAATGGCTCCCAACGGCGCGTCCACTCGCACCCCGAGGGCCACCCGCGTTTCTCCGTCCCCGCGGTCGGGAAGTTTCAAGGGCGTTCGTTCCAGGATCGGCCAACGGCTCGCGACCGCGTTTCCGAATGCTGCGTCACGCTCTCCCCAGAAATCGCTCGCGCGTTCAAAATCGCAGTGGTACGCCGCCCCCGCACCCAGGATCTCGGAGACCTGGTCGAAGCCCGGACCCACCAGCACCTCCTGGAAGCCAATGAGGTCCGGATCGAGTCTCTGGATCCATTCGGCGATCCGCGCACGCCTCTGCTCCCACGGACCCGCGTCGTGCCACAGGTTCAAGGTGAGGACAGAAATGGCCAAGCGGTTCTCCCGGATCGCGCGACGGGCGCGCCCAAACCCAGTCTGGACGGTTCCTGGCTAGGGAGCAAGCCCCGAACGGGCTAGCGTGGCAAAAGCCGCCCCACTGCAATGCGATGGAGAAGAACCTCTTTACCCATCGCAGCGCGCCCCAAGAGAAAGCGGAGACCATGAGCCACAACATCATCGAGACCGACAAGGCGCCGAAAGCCATCGGAAGTTACTCCCAGGCTGTCGAATCGAACGGCTTGGTCTTTCTCTCGGGCCAGATCCCGCTGGACCCGGCCACCAACAAGCGTGTTCACGGAAGTTTCAAAGAGCAGCTCTCCCAGGTCTTTTCAAACTTCCGCAACGTCGCGGAGGCCGCGGGTGGAAACCTGGCCGACGTGGTGAAGATCACGATCTACCTCACCGACCTCGCAAACTACCCGGCCGTCAACGAAGGGATGGCCGAGTACTTCGAAAAACCCTTCCCGGCCCGGGCTGTAGTGGGAGTCGCCTCCCTCCCCCTCGACTCCCCCGTCGAGGTGGAGGGGGTCATGATCACGGGCTCTGGCGCTCCCTGAACCCACTCGCGGTACTCGCCCCGGGAGCCCGTGACTTCCCGCGCAACCCTTTCGCCCCGGCACGGTTTCATGGGGTATGTCGAAGTATCTTGTCGCCGACCGCCTCTTGTCCCGGGCCACCTTCGGCGCTCGCCCCGGGGACCGGGAGGCTCTCGAGACCGAGGGTCGACGCGCCTGGCTCGAACGCCAACTGGCCGGTCCAACGAGCGACACGGCGCCAGGCAGGGACTCGGAAATCCAGCGCCATCTCGCCCGTTTTCCACACCTCGACCGGAGCGCTCGTGAGATCCTTGCCCACACCGGGGCCTCGAACGACCCCATGGGGATGTCCGGACCCATGGGTCGGATGAGCAAGGAGGATCGCCGAGAGATCCAGCAACTGGGGCGGCGGGTGGGACGCGAAGTCGCCGGAGCCCGCGTGGTACGCGCCGTCCATGGGCCCGGCGGACTTCACGAAGTGATGGTCGATTTCTGGGCCAACCACTTCAGCGTGGATTCGCGCAAGGGCATGATTGGCCCCGTTCTTCCCCACTATTTGAACCAGGCCATCGCCCCCCATGCCCTGGGACGCTTCGAAGAACTGCTCCAGGCCAATGCACACAGCCCCGCCATGCTCGTCTACCTCGACAACTGGAACTCGACAGCCCCGGCCCAGGATCTCGGGCGACGAGAGCGAAGACTTCGCCGGCAGATGAAGCGGGGTCCCGGGGGCATCAACGAAAACTACGCGCGGGAACTGATGGAACTCCATACGCTGGGCGTCCACGGAGGCTACGACCAGCGCGACGTCGTCGAAGTGGCCCGGGTATTCACGGGTTGGTCGCTCGTCAGCCGAAGCAACCCGGCCTTCCAATTTCATGAACTCCTGCATTCAAAGGGGGAAAAACGCGTGATGGGAATGCGCATTCGCGAAGCCGGAGAAAAGGAAGGCCGGCGAGTTCTTCGCGAACTGGCCCGGCATCCCTCGACCGCCCGACACCTTTCCACCAAGATCGTTCAGCGTTTCGTCGCCGACTCTCCACCCCCCGCGCTCGTCGATCGCGCGACCGCGCGCTACATCGAAAGCGACGGCTCGATCCGCGACGTGCTGCGCCTGGTGCTGCTTTCCCCCGAGTTCACGAGCGAAGAAAATCGCAAGCTGAAGACCCCGCTTCGACTCCTGGCCAGTGCCCTGCGCGCCACCGGCGGAACGACGGATGGAGGGCCGGGCGTCCTGCGGACCCTCGAGCGCATGGGAGAAATCCCCTTCGGCGCACGCTCCCCGGCCGGTTACCCCGAAACCGCCCGCGAATGGACGGACCCCGGCTCTCTTCTCGAACGGATGAATCTCGCCTTTGCGCTGGCCCAGCGACGCATCCCGGGCACCCGCCTCGGGCCGAAACCGCCGACCGCTTCGATCCGCGGCTTCGACGGGCGCCGGGAGGCCCAGGCCATGGCCATCGCCTCGCGGAGTTTCCAATGGGCTTGACGCGACGGGGTTTCCTCGACGCGGGCGCAAAAGGCGTGCTCGCCGCAGCCACGGCACCGCTTTGGCTCGACACTTCCCTCGCCCGGGCGTTGCAACGCGGCGAGCGTCCCCCCCTGCTCGCCGTCGTCTTCCTTCGCGGTGCCGCCGACGGTCTCCACGTGCTGCCTCCCATCGGCGACCGGCTCTACGCCTCGACCCGCAAAACCCTGGCCCTTCGAGAAACCCTTCCTTTCGTCAAGGGCTTTGGCGTGCACCCCGAAATGGCACCACTGCAGCCGCTGATCGAGCGCCGCCAGCTCGCAGTCGTACACGCCTGCGGCTCACCGGAAATCAACCGCTCTCACTTCGAAGCCCAGGACCGCGTGGAAGCCGGTGAAGTCGGCCGACGAAGCGCAAGCAGTGGCTGGCTCGCCCGCGGGCTGTCTGGCGCGGGGGGCCCGAGCCCGTTTGCGTCGCTGGCCCTGACCTCCCAACTCCCCCTTGCGATGCACGGGGCCGGGGGTTTCGCCATCGGCGAACCCGAGGACTTCGGACTGCCGGGAGCCAGCCGGCGTGCACGGGAGGCCCTGCTCCGCGATTACACGAGCGATCCCGACCCGGTTTTCTCGCGCTCCGGCGCCCGTGCCCTGGAAGCCCTGGACGAGTATGAGCAACGGATGGGAAGCCCCCGGGATACGGGCCCGCGCTCCCAACAGGGAAAGCGTCGTCGCCGCGGGGGGAAGCTTGCGCACCAGGTCGACAACCTGCTCCGAATCGAAGCCTCCGGTCTCCCCGTGCGCGCCGTTTTCCTCGAGACCTCCAGTTGGGATACCCACCAGAACCAGGGCACCGAAAAAGGTTCGATGGCCAATTCGCTCCGCGACCTTGCGACCGCCATCGAGAAGCTCTCCGAGGGACTCCAGGAGAGACGAGAGTGGCTCTTGATGGTCCACACCGAGTTTGGGCGTACGGTGGCTCCCAACGGCAGCCGGGGCTCGGACCACGGACACGGGAGCGTGGCACTGGTTGCGGGCACGCGCGTGCGAGGAGGGCTCTACGGTGACTGGCCAGGCCTCCGGGAGGCCGACCTGAGCGAAGGTCGCGACCTGGCCGTCACGACGGACTACCGGAGTGTCGCCTGGGAGGTCCTGCGGGGACACCTGGGCCAGGCTCCGCCCCGGGAGACCTTTCCGGGCTTCGAGGCGTCCCCTCTCGGTCTTCTGGGCTGAATCCCCGGGGATTCGTCCGGCCTCGGCCCCCTCGCCCACGCGGGCCGCAACGCGTTATCCTCCCGCCGCCCCACGGATGGGCACCAAATTCAAAATGGAGGAACCCCCACCATGGCGCGCGAAGCCGTCGTCGTTCAAAGCCTGCGCACTGGCCTCACCAAGGCCCATCGCGGCTCATTCAACAACACCGAACCGGTCGATTACACCGCTCACGCCCTACGAGAAGCGGTCGCCAAGGTTCCCGGGCTGGACCCCGGGGAAATCGAAGACGTCATCGTCGGCACCGGGCACCCCGAGGGCTGCATGGGCATGAACATGGCTCGGATCGCAGCCATGGCCGCTGGCTTCCCGAAAGAAGTCGCCGGCACCACGGTCAACCGCTTCTGCTCCTCCGGTTCCCAGGCGGTGATGATGGCCGCCCACTCCATCGTCAACGAAGGCGCCGAAGTCGCCATCGGCGCGGGCGTCGAAACCATCACGATGATGCAGGACGGAACCCAGAACACCAACCGTCTCGTCAGTGCCACGGCCCGCGAGCGCTTCCCCGGCCTGTATTTCCCGATGGGCATCACGGCAGAAATCGTCGCCGAGCGCTACGGCGTCTCCCGCGAGGACCAGGACGCCTACGCCCTCCAAAGCCAACAGCGCTACGCCGCGGCGGTCGAAGCCGGCCAGGTCGCGGAAGAAATCGCCCCGATGAAGGTCAACCGAAAGGTGATGAAGAAGGGCGAAGAGCCCTACGAAGAAGACTTCGTCGTGGAAAAGGACGAGTGCAACCGGCCCCAAACGACCCTCGAAGGTCTCAGCTCGTTGAAGCCGGTCTTCAAGCCCGCCGAAGAAGGCGGAACGGTCACCGCGGGCAACGCCTCGCAGCTTTCCGACGGAGCCTCGGCCACCGTGCTGATGTCATCGGATCGCGCGAAGCAGCTCGGCATCGAGCCTCTGGGCATTTACCGGGGAACGGCGGTCGCCGGCTGCGGCCCCGAGGAGATGGGAATCGGTCCTGTCTTTGCCGTGCCGAAGCTCTTGAAGCGCCACGGCCTCACCATGGACGACATCGACATCGTCGAACTCAATGAGGCCTTCGCCTCGCAGTTGCTCTACTGCCAGCGCGAGCTCGGCATTCCCAACGAGAAGCTGAACCTCTCGGGTGGCAGCATCTCGATCGGGCACCCCTTCGGAATGACCGGATCGCGAATGACCGGCTTGTTGCTGCGACACCTCAAGCGAGACGGAAAGCGCTACGGCATCGTCACGATGTGCATCGGCGGTGGCCAGGGCCTGGCCTCTCTCTTCGAAGCGGCCTGAGCGCCTCTCTGCGCACACCGGGTTCCACGGGACCCCGCCCGGCGGATACTGGACCGCCGGGCGGGGTCTTTTTCGTGGAGTCCCGCCGGGTTCAGCCCCCGCCTCGGCCCTCGACGCGCGACCAGTAGCTGTCGAGCCGGCGCTGGACGACGGGCGCAAGCAGGTAGAGACCGAGGATGTTCGGGAAACAGATCAGGAAGACCAGCGCATCGGAAATTTCGAGGATGGCGCTCAGTTCGATCACCGCACCGAGGACGACAAACAGGCAGAAGACCGCCTGGAAGCCCATGGTCGCGGCCGGATTCTCACCGACGAGATAGGTCCACCCCTTCAGCCCGTAGTACGACCAGGCGATCATCGTCGATACGGCAAAGAGGATCGCGGCCACGGCCAACGGAGCCGGAGCCCACGGGATGTTGCGCTCGAAGGCATCCGATGTCATCGCGATCCCCCCGAGCCCGTCGGAAAAACCGGGCTCGTAGTACTGCGTGGTCACGATCACGAGCGCCGTCGCACTGCAAATCACGATGGTGTCGAGAAAGGGCTCCAGGATGGAAACGAACCCCTCGGTCAGGGGCTCGTCGGTTTTCACCGCGGCGTGGGCGATCGTGGCCGAGCCGATTCCCGCTTCGTTTGAAAACACAGCCCGCTGGAAACCCACCACGATCGCGCCGAGTGCCCCGCCCCCCACGGCTTGCCACTCGAAAGCCTCTCCCACCATGGCGCCGATGGCCCAGGGAAGCGCCTCGTAATTCATCGCGATCACGGCGTAGGCTCCGACGAGATAGAACACCGCCATGAAGGGCACCAGCTTTGCTGTCACCCGCGCGATCGAGCGGATTCCACCAATGATGACCGCGCCGACGAGAGCGGCGAGCACGCCGCCCACGAGCCACCCCTTGTCGGCCAGCCAGCCCGTGTCCCCCCCCGTCACGCTCACCAACTGGACAAAGGCCTGGTTGGATTGAAACATGTTGCCAATACCCAGGCAGCCGACCACGATCCCCGCGGCGTAGAAGAGTCCCAGGGATCGCCCGAGGCGCGGGAGCCCGCGCTCGCCCAGCCCGCGCTCGAGGTAATACATGGGCCCCCCCGACACGCTGCCATCGGGGTTCTCGCGCCGGTAGATCACGCCCAGGCTGCATTCGACGAACTTGGTCGACATCCCCAGAAAACCCGCAACGATCATCCAGAACGCAGCCCCGGGACCTCCGGCCGCAACCGCGATCGCGACCCCGCCAATGTTTCCAATCCCCACCGTGCCCGAAATGGCCGTGGACAGCGCTTGAAAATGCGAGACCTCGCCTACCCCCGACGTCTCTCTCCTGCGCCCAAAAACGATCTCGAGCGCGTGCCGAAACCCCCAGACACCGATGAACCGAAAGCGCCAGGTGAAATAGAAGGCCCCCACCACCAGCCAGACCACCACCAAGGGAAGTTCCACGCCCGCCAGGGGCAGGGCAAAGAAAACGAAGTCGCTAACAGCATCGGCCACGGGGCGAAACCCGCTCTCCACGAAATTCATGGTTTCTGCCAAAGCGGTCGAGACGGGGCCAGCAACCTCACCCGGTGGCGTCCTCTTGCCCCAGGAATCGAGCGGCCAGGAGGGCCGTGACAAACTCGAAAATCGTGGCGCCCGTCGTATATGCGCTGAAGCTTTCGTCGACGATCCCGCCGATCAATCGCGAAACCGCGAGCCCCCCCGCGAGAAAAGCCAGCGCCAGCAGGGCCGGCCTCCGCGCCGAAACGTGAGCAAAACCCGCGGCGGCGAGCAAACCAATCGCCATCTGCAAGCCGCCATACATGGCTCTCAACTCGGTCACACCTGTGGGTGTCGTCGCTGTGACCCCGGCCGAGCTGGCCAGGGTTCCGGGGTCGAGAAAGCACCAGAGCCCATAGGGGAACCAGATCAGAACGCTTGCTGCCAGGAACCAACGCGCTGCCAAGACACTCTCCTTCGCTCGCTTCGCACCGGAAAACGGGCGGGGCTCCCCGCCCCTGGCTGGAGAGCATAACGCGATTTGCCGCCCTGCCGGATCGTCGCAGGACACACCCTCTCCCGGGGTTGCGTCCCGGGGTCGAGCCATCCAAGATGGAGCCTCGCAACGGCACAAGACCCCGTCTCGCGACAACAACGCAGAGGAGCCCCCCGTGAGCCAATCCCCGATCGATCTTGAGGCCAACAAGCGTCTCGCCAGCGACTTCATCGACGCCCTCTCGAGCGGTGATGCCGGACGAATCCTCGACCTCTACACCGAGGATGCAACCGTCTGGACGGCCGGTTCACTTCCCATCTCCGGCACCCACCCCCGGGAGGCCGTCGTAGCCCTGTGCGAAGGACTGCTGGGTGCGTTCCCGAAAGGACTGCGCTTCGAAGTCGTCGCCATGACGGCCGAAGGCAACCGGGTCGCGATCGAGGCCGAAGGGCATGGACTTCATGCCAGCGGCCAGCCCTACCACCAGCAGTACCATTTTCTTCTCGTGGTCCGCGACGGCAAGCTCTCCGAGATCAAGGAATACTTCGACACCGAGCACGCCCGGCAGGTGCTGATCCCCGGAGACGCCTGACTCCCTCCTCCCCGGCCCATCCCGGTCCATCCCGGAAAACCCCAGAAACGACTTGAGTCCAACCTCCCTTGTGCCGATCAGGGAGCGAAGAGGGGGGAAGGGTGTACCTACGCGACCAATCCACGATTTCGCAAGAAACGACCGCGAAACCCGAAACGTTTCCTTTCGAGATCGCATCCCAGGGTCACAATCGCCATCGCCACGACCGGAGGCGTTCCGCAACCCGCTTCCGTGACACCTGGACGAGACCCCTGCGTCGCGCCGGGGCACGCCGGGAAGGCGAAGGGGACCGCCTCTATGTCGACCAGTACCGGGCGAGCGATGCCGCCCTGTTGCTCGGTATTTTCCTGATCAATATCGCCGACGTCTTCTTTACGCTGCACTGGATCGCCCGGGGCGGAACCGAGGGCAACCCCCTCATGGACTGGCTCCTCGGTCATGGGCAGATGGCATTCATCACCTTCAAGTGCCTGGCGGTCGGCACATGGCTCCTCATCCTGACCGTCCACAAGAACTTCCAGTTGGCTCGCTGGGGACTCTGGTGCTTGATGACGTTCTATTCCTTTCTTCTCGTCTACCACCTCTTCCTGTACGTATTCGCCGAGCCCATCCCCGTTCGCCCACTTTGAGTCCACGGGCACAACCCCCATCTCCGACCCGGGTCGACTAGACTTCTTCGGAACGCTTTCGACCGAGGTTTGCCTTGCCGCCCCAGGACTACGACCGGCTCACCGCTCTCGACAACTCCTTTCTCCTCCTCGAAGGCCCCGACGCCTACATGCACGTGGCGTCCACCGCCATCTTCGACGCGGGACCCCTGCGTTCTTCGAGCGGTGGAATTCGGGCCGAGGAAATCCGGCGACTCACGGAGGCCTCTCTCCACCGGATCCCCCGCTACCGACAAAAACTCGCCTGGATCCCCTTTCAACAACGGGCCGTCTGGCGTGACGACGACGATTTCAACCTCGACTACCACTTTCGGCACACCTCTCTTCCAAAACCCGGTACCGACGAGCAACTGAAGCGACTCTCTGCGCGGATCATGCAGCAGCACCTCGACCGGGATCGACCGTTGTGGGAGATGTGGGTCGTCGAAGGGTTGGAGAGAGACCGTTTCGCGCTCATTTCCAAGGTCCACCACTGCATGATCGACGGAGTCTCCGGGGTGGACCTGATGAACATCCTGATGAGCATTGACCCTCAACAGGAAATCCCGACAACGCCAGTTTTCGAACCCCGCCCGGCCCCTGGCTCCCTCCAACTTCTTCGAGACGAGTGGACGAGGCGGTTTTCCCTCCCCGGTGAAATCTTCCGAGATGCCCAGGGCTTTTTCCGAGAGGCCGAGGACACGCGCCAGGAACTATCCGTCCGTGCGCGCGCCCTGCTTGAAACGCTCGGAGGGACCCTTCGGCAGGTTTCGAAGACTCCCTTCAACCAACCCATCGGACCGCATCGGCGATTCGATTGGATCGCCTTCGAACTCGCGGATGTGAAGGAAGTCCGACGGAAACTGGGTGGCTCCCTGAACGACATCGTTCTCGCGATTGTCGCGGGCGCCGTGCGTCAATTTCTCGAACGAAGGCGCGTGGATCCGTCAGAGATTCTCTTCCGGATCATGGCTCCCGTGAGCGTCCGCTCGGACCAGGAAGCGGGTACGCTCGGAAACAGGGTTTCGGCGTGGATCGCTGAACTTCCCATCGGCGAACCCGATCCGCGGAAACGTCTCGCGCTCATCCGCGAACGAACACTCGAACTCAAGGCCTCCAAGCAGGCGGTCGCCGCAGAAATGCTGACTCGCGTGGCCGACTGGAGTTCTTCCACCCTGCTCGCACTCGGCGCTCGCACAGCCACGCGGATGCTCCCTTTCAACATGGTCGTCACAAACGTGCCGGGTCCCCAGGTTCCCCTCTACAGCTTGGGGGCACGAATGCTCGAGGTCTTCCCCCATGTTCCACTCGCCGACAACCTTGGGCTTGGTGTCGCGCTGATGAGCTACGACGGCAAGCTCTTCTGGGGCTTCAACGCCGACTACGATCTCGTGCCAGACCTAGACCACTTCGTGCGGGCAATCCGGTCTTCTTTCGAAGAAATGCGCGAGTGCTGCGAGGCCCCGACGCCGCATTCCGACCATGCGCCACCGCTCCCGGACACCGGCGCGCCTCCCCCCGAGCCGGTCTAGGTACCTGCTTCGAGCAATTCGACGATTTCCGAAATGTCTTCCATTTCGTAGGTGGGAGGCGACCCCTCGTAGGACGCCAGGTGGTCTCGCGGCGACTTCACCCGGCGCTTCAGCCACCCCGTCCTCATTCCCGCGCCGGCCCCACCGCCCACGTCGGCTTCGAGATTGTCGCCCACGTGCAAGGTCTCCGCGGCGTCGACTCCCAGGCGATCGAGAACGACTTCGAAAATCGCCGATGCGGGCTTGCGCACACCCACGTCCTCGGAAATGACCACGGCATCGAGATGGGAGGAAATGCCGTACTCGTCTAGAAGACCCAGTGCGGTCGCCGAGTCGCTGAAGTTCGAACAAAGGGCCAGCGGAACGTGACGATGAAGTTCCCCCAGGACTTCCGGGTGATGGGCCGGGAGCGAAGCACAATCGCGCAACAGGCCCATGTGGACTTCCGTGAGGGCCCTGGGGAGTCCTGGATGGGATAGCCCGAGTTTCTCGCAGACAATCTCGAAGCGCTCGATGGTTGGAAATTCCCGAAAGTTCTCATACCGGGAAACCCGGTGCTCGCGGTCGACCTCGAAGAGGACGGTGGCAAAGTCGTCGAGCGAGAGTTCGGAGTGGTCGAGGACCGCTTCGTGCAGGGGGCCCAGGGTGGACGGGAATTCCCGGCCCCGAACCGCCGCGCGAGGCAATCCCTCCATCGACAGATCGACGAGCGTATCGAAAAGATCGAAAACCACGGCTCGAATCGGCATCGCCCAAAGATAGCTTTCCGAGAATCAACTGCCGACGCAGCCACGACGGTGTCGCGCGGTGGGCTATTGTTGGAGTCATGGACGAAGAAGTTCCGATCACCGTCTCCGAAGCCCTCACCGAGGGGATTCGGGTTCGTGTCCAGGCGCGCTACTCGGCACCGCATTCCGACCCCGAAAAGGGACGCTGGTTCTTCCTCTACACGATTCGGGTTTCGAACGAGGGCTCCGAGGCTTTGACCCTTCGGAGCCGACACTGGATCATCAGCGACGGCACCGGCCGTATCGAGGAAGTACGGGGCGAAGGCGTCGTGGGAGAACAGCCGGAAATCCAGCCCGGTCATACGTTCGAGTACACGTCGGGATGTCCCCTGCCGACGCCCTTTGGCTCCATGGAAGGAAACTACGAGATGATCCGAGGAGACGGTTCCATTTTTCGCGCCCGGATCGCCGCGTTCGAACTGTCCCTACCCCATGCCCTCCACTGATCCGCCCAGTCTCCGGCACCATTGGCTGAAAAGCCACCCGGATTTCCCCTGGCTCGATCCGAATCGACCCGACGTGTTGGAGCGTTACCTCCGAAATCGCTCGTTCATCTCTCCGGACCAGGAGGTTCTCGGCTGCTCCTCGGCGGGTGACGGCAATATGAACCTGACCCTGCGGATCCACCTCGAAGGGGAGTCCTTCATCCTGAAACAATCCCGCCCCTGGGTCGAAAAATACGATTGGATCGAGGCCCCCTGGGAACGTGACTCCGTGGAACGACGTTTCTACGAGCATGCGTCGAAAATTCGAGCGCTCGATGCGTTCCTACCCAAACTTCTTTACAGCGACCCCGCCGCCCACGTCTTGATTCTCGAGGATCTCCCCGGGGCGACGGACATGACATCCCTCTACGCAGACGAAGCTTCTCTCGCCCCTTCGGAGATCGACGCACTGGCGAACTTCCTCGCCGTTCTCCACGAAAATTCCGTGGCTCCCGATGCGCCTGTGAACACCAACCGACCCATGCGCCAGCTGAACTTCGAACACATCTTCAAGATCCCCCTGGAACGTGGACGAGACCTCGATGGATTCGAGCCGGGCCTGGAAGCCGCTGCCGAAGAGTTCCGAAACGATCTCCGTGCGCGATCCGCACTGAAGGAAACCGGGAAGCGCTACCTTGCCGATGGGACGACCCGGCTACACGGAGATTTTTTCCCGGGGAGCTGGCTTCGGACCGAGCGCGGCATTGGCGTCATCGATTTCGAATTCAGCTTCCCCGGAGATGCCGAATTCGACCTCGGAGTGGCTGCGGCGCACCTCGTCCTGGGTGGGCACAGAGCAACAGCCCTGCATCGTTTCCTCGACGGCTACTCCAAGGGTCGCCCGGGCGGGGCGATCGATTTGGCCCGGCTGGCCCGCTACGCCGGTGCGGAAATCATGCGCCGGATCCTGGGCGTGGCCCAACTGCCGATCCCGATCGCGGAACCCGGCCTCCCCATACGATCCCAATTCCTTGAGATCGCCCGGAGCGCCCTCGTCCAGGGCTCCCTGGACCCCCTGCGGCGGTCGACCTGACTTCGACCGGGAGTCCCCGCTCGACCCTTCTGGAGCGCCGGGGCTATGGTTGGGAGATGGCACTCTCCAAGAGCCTTCAATACCTCCGCGACTACATCGCCATCCCTTCCGTAAACCCGATGGGCCGAACGGACCTCCCCCAGGAAATCGCTGGAGAAACGCGCCTCGCAACCCACCTCCAGGAACAACTCACGGCCATGGGCTTCGATGCCATCTGCATCGGAGAGGGAACGCGCCGGAGCGTGGTCGCGGAAATCAGCTGCTCCCAACCCATCGACACCCTGCTCCTCGCCTCGCACATCGACACGGTGCCGATCGATGGGATGGAGATCGACCCTTTCGACCCCGTTATCGAAAACGACCGCATCCAGGGCCGGGGTTCCTGCGACACCAAGGCCGGAATGGCCGCTTTCGTCGAAGCCCTGGAACGGGTGACCCGGAGCGGCCGGCTTCGACGCAATGTCGTTCTCCTCGGAGAAGCCGACGAGGAATTCGGCAGCCTTGGCGTCCGTGACTCCCTCGCGCATTTCGAAACGACCGCAGGAACTTCGATGCGACCCGACTGGGTAATTGCCACGGAGCCCACGAACCTTCGGGTCGTCAATGTCCACAAGGGTGTCGCCTTGGTGCGCCTGGAGTCTCACGGCCGCGCTTGCCATAGTTCCGAGCCCAGCAACGGTCGCAGCGCGCTGGTTCAACTCGCTCATGCCATACTCGCCCTCCAGGAACACGCCGACGAACTCGAAAACCGCCCGCACCCCCTCCTGGGGCCTCCCACTCTCTCCATCGGGCTCGCGGGCGGCGGAAGCGCACCAAATATCGTCCCCGAGTCCGCCTGGCTCCAGATGGACCGCCGACTCCTCCCGAACGAAGGCGCCGAAGAGATACGCGCCGGGGTCGAAACGGCCCTGCAAAGAGCAGGGGTGCGCGACGTCGAGATCGCGTCGATCTCGGTCGAGAAGGTGGCGCTCGAAACCGACCCCCAACACCGATCGGTTCGCGCTTGCCAGGCGGCCCTTGCGCGCACGGGGCTTCCCACGGAAACCGAGGCCGTGGCTTTTGGTACCGACGCCGGAGAATTCTCCAACTGCGGCGTCCCGGGAATCGTCTTCGGGCCGGGCTCGATCGAGCAGGCCCATACCTCCCGCGAGTTCATTTCCACTTCGCAGGTCGAGAGGGCAACCGAGGCCTTTGTTGCGCTCCTCGAAGGCGCAGACTAGCCGCTCGCAGATGCACGAGAATGCAAGTCGTCCGGTCGGCCACGGGCAGCCCGGTACCTCTCGAAATCGCGACATCCTCATCGCCCTTGGGGTCTCATCGCTGGCCTTTGCGATTCGTTTCGTCCACCTGTTGTCGCTCCGCGAGTCGCCCTTTTTCGAACTCCTTCCCGGGGGCGACTCCTTCACCTACTACGAATGGGGAAAGACCATCGCCGGGGGAGAATGGCTCGGAACCGAAGTGTTCTACCAGGCTCCGCTCTATCCCTACTTCCTCGGGCTCGTGTCTTCCCTGGGCGCACCCGGTCTCTGGGAAATCCGCCTGATCCAGGCACTCCTCGGCTCGATGGCCTGCGGAATGCTGGCCTTGGCCGCAGCACGATGGTTCTCCTCAAGCTGGGTGGGGTTGATCGCAGGGGGGCTGCTCGCGCTTTACGCTCCAGCGATCTTTCATGACGCGTTGATCCAGAAGTCGGTTTTGGACCTCTTTCTTCTTTGCCTGCTGCTCTGGATCCTTTCGGCAAATCTCGATCGGTCGCGGCTCGGACTCCACTTCATGGCCGGGCTGACCCTCGGCGCAATGATCCTCACCCGGGAAAACGCCGCCCTCCTCGGGCTTGCGATTGCCGCGTGGATCTTCATGGCCCAGACCGCGAGAGCCCGTTCCCGCTGGATACGGCTCGCCGTTTTTTCAGGCGCCGTTCTCCTGGCCTTGTCCCCGGTAGCGCTTCGGAACTGGTCGGTAGGGGACGAATTTCACCTGACCACGTCCCAGCTCGGCTCCAATCTCTACATCGGGAACAACCCCCGTGCCAATGGAACCTACGAGTCGTTGGTCTGGGGCCGAGGCGATGCCAGTGTCGAGAGCACCGACGCCCGGGTTCTCGCCGAAGAGGAACTCGGGCGACCGCTCAGCCCAGGCGAAGTTTCCGACTTCTGGACGACCCAGGCCCTCGACTACATCCATTCCGACCCCCTCGACTGGTTGCAACTTCTCGGACTCAAGTTTCTCCTGTCCTGGAACGCCATCGAGTTGATCGACACCGAGGATCAATACTCTCATGCGCGATTCTCCCCCATCCTGGCGGCCAGCGGGGCGCTCCTCCATTTCGGCATCCTGGCCCCCCTCGCTCTGCTCGGCGCCATCGTCACCTGGAGCCAGCGAGATCGGCTCTGGCTTCTCTATGCCCTGCTGGGAGCCTACACCCTGGCGCTCCTTGCAGTCTATGTCGTCGCCCGTTACCGGCTTCCGTTGGTCCCTCTACTCCTTCCCTTTGCCGCGGCGGCGCTGGTGAAGGGACCCGGTTGGTTCCGCGAGCGAACGGGCCGCCACAAGGGAGTTCTCGTCGCCGCGGCCATCGCCACGGCGGGCGTCGCGATCACCGCGCATCTCCCGATGATCCAAAGAGAGGGAATGGAAGCCACCCATGCCTACAACCTCGGAATCGCCCAGCGCCGTGCCGGCAACACGGCGGCCGCTATCGAAAGTTTTCAGAGATCGGTCGCCCTCGTCCCGCACTATGCCGAAGCCCACACGGCGTTGGCCAACACCCTGAGCCAAGCCGATCGGTTCACCGAAAGTTTTGAACATTTCAGAGCCGCCATCGCCGCGGATCCGGCCGTTGCGGGAATCCACCACGACCAGGGAGTGGCCTTTTCCCGGAGCGGCGACCTCGAATCCTCGAAGCAGGCCTTCGCCGAGGCCATTCGGATCGACCCCCTTCTCGCCTCCGCCCACTTCTACCGGGGCCTTTCCCTCCTGCGCATGGGGGAAGCCACCCAAGCGGCTGCCGCCATCGAAGAGGCCATTCGACTCGAACCGGGGCTCCGAATCCGACTTCGGCACACCGCTTGGCTTCATGCAACGTCGTCCGAGGCCCCGGAGAGTTCCACCGCCGAGCGAGCACTCCAGATGGCCCGCTGGGCCGTCCGTTTCGGAGGGCACGAAGACCCGGAGTCCCTGTCGACGCTCGCAGCGGCCCTCGCTTCAACCCAAAGGTTTCCCCGCGCCCTTCGCGCCGCTGATGCGGCGGTCGCACTCGCTCGTCAGAATGGAAATCCCGTCGAGATCAGCGTCATGAAGGCACGCTACGATCAGATCGCGAAGCGTCGCCGAATCCGTCGATAGGCTGGTTCGGTCGAGGACACAACCCTATTCTCGCCGATGGGCCCGATTCGAGCCCGGGAGAAAATGACATGGGCGAAACATCCATCGGCTACCAACTCGAGGGCCCGGTCGCGATCCTCGATTTTGATGACGGGAAGGCCAATACCTTTTCCCCTCCTTCCATCGCCGCGCTCCACGAAGCCTTCGATCGCGCCGAGGAAGAAGCCCGTTCGATACTCTGGACCGGGCGGCCGGGACGCTTCTCGGCCGGCTTCGACCTTTCGTTCATGAAACAAGGGGGGCGTGCCATGATCGACCTGGTCGCGTCGGGAGCCACCCTGGCCCTACGGGTCTACCAGTCTCCGGTGCCCGTGACGATCGGCGTGACCGGGCATGCGCTGGCGATGGGCGCCATCATGTTGCTGGCCGCGGACAACCGGATCGGCGTCGCCGGAAATTTCAAGATCGGACTCAACGAGGTCGCGATCGGAATGGTCCTGCCCGAGTTCGGGCTAGAGTTCGCCCGAGCCCGGCTGAGCAAGCGCCACGTGACTCGCGCGGTATCCAACGCCGAGATCTATACGCCCGAAGGCGCAGTCGAAGCGGGATACCTCGACCGCGTGGTCCCCGAAGATACACTCCGGGAAGCGGCCATCGCTCACGCAACGCAGTTGGCCTCCCTCGACCTCAATGCCCACAAGGCAACCAAGCTCGCCCTGCGCCGGGAAACCATCGTCCGTATCCAGGCGGCCATCGACGCATTTCCCAGGTGAGGTTGTCGGACTAGGGCGAGGGCTTCATCCAACTCGTGAGGTGCGACCCCGCGCTGCGAACCCCTCCAAAAAGAACCTTGGCGACACCGCGAACCGGCGAGAAGAAGACCTGGAGCGCCATGAACGGGATCTTCGCGACGTCGGGAAAGAAGATGGGGTCTGTAACCGTCCCCGTTACGAAAAGTGGGAAGGGTGGGAGAATGTCCACGCCTGTCTTCGGAATGGGAACCGCCGTCGTGATCAAGAGTTTCTGCATCCCGACAATCGTGAGGTCGAGCTCGGTCGACAGATCGACATGCCCGTCCAGGCCAATCTTCCCGGACCCCGTCAACGTATAGTCGCTTGTCACAAACTTGAGATCCGAAACGTGAAGGATTCCCTTCTCGATCTCGAAATTCTGCTCGAGATATTCGATCTCCGTCGGATCCACCAGCCGACCCTGGCTCGACGGACGCAAGACCGACGGCACAACTGAGAGAAGTCCGCCCCCAACGGCCCCGATCACGCTCGCCGAAGGGATCACTCCTCCTTCCAGCCGCATGTGACCTCGCCCCTGGGTGTTCCGAATCGAATCGTTTTCGTCGGCGTAGGAACCTTCAAATTCGAACTCGGTCTCCACGGTGTCAAAACCGACCTCGGGAGTCGCCCCGGTGAGGTCGGTTAGCAGGGCGGTCATCGAAACGTTCTCCGCTTCGACCTTTCCGCGGTAGGCGACCCGGTCGTCGAAACGAAAGGATCCGGCGTAATCCAGCGTGCCCCCGTAGAAGGCCAGCGTGACATCGGAAAATCGCACCCCCCCGCTCTCGTACTGCATCTTCAGCGATAAATCGCTCGCCTTCAGATTCTTCCATCGAACGCTCGACGCGCGAAGATTTCCAGAGGGAACCGAAAAATCGGACTCTGCGACACCAAAGTCCAGGTCGAAACGCAGCGGAGCCTCCAACTCGAAGCCAATCCATTCAAAGCTTGCGCCCGAAGCCAGTCTCAACTGGCCCGTCCCCTGAAAATCTCCGAGTACGCTTCCATCGATGTGCGCCGTCACGCCGATGAGTCCGTTCACATTCTCCGGCGCATCTCCAGGAAGCAGATAATAGAGAACCGTCGAGGCGGGAAGCCCCGTGCCCTTCAGATCTGCATTGACCGCCCCGGCGAGCACGCTCGGATCACCGAGATTTCGATGGATGGTGCCCTCGAACCGGACCTCCCCCTGGCCCAGGACAGCGGCGGCTTCGAAGTCGGCATCCTCTCCGGGCTGGGAGGACTCGACGTCGACGGTGACGTCTTCAAAGAGAACCTCCCGTTTCGAGCCGTCAACCTGGACGTCGACGAAAAGAAAGGAACTGTCCGTTCCCTGTATGGCGGGCAGGTGGCCGGGGGACGATGGCGTCAATTCGTCGGCTTCTTCTTCGGCGGTCGAAGCGAAACGGCCGACGAAATCCGAGAAGGAAAGCGTTCCGTCCGAAGCACGGCGGAGAACCAGGTGAGCCCCGGAGAAGGAGACCAATTCGGGTTCTACCTTTCCGTCGAGCAGAGATGGAAAGTCGAGAACCAGGGAAATCTGGTCGACGGTCAACGCTTCCTGCGAATCCGTCGAATCGTCTCCGGCAATCCGGATGCCCGATAGGGAGACCCCCGGCCCCGGCCAGAAAACGATCCCGACGCGCTCAAAGCGCACTCCGGGGCCGACGATCCGGGCCGCTTCCTCGGTGAGGAAGGCCTGGACCGCGGGCAGTTGACTCGCCCCCCAGAGTGCCACCGCCAGGAAGACGAGGGTCCCCAGGAGCGCGGACGCGACACGAAAGACGGCCTTCAATCCGCGTACCGACGAAATGTCGTGCTACTCGGCGAGAGCATCGGGGTCGCTCGATCGTGGGATCGCGGATGGGTCCTGGACCCGGATCTCATGGGATAGCCTCCACAGAACACGTCGAAGACTACCACGGCACCCGTGGCTCGGTCAGGCCAGTTCCCCGACCTCCATCCGGTCAAACCGAACGGCCGTGCGGTAGGTATAGAAGCTCACGCGGTCCGCAACTGCGGCGGCCGCGTAATCCATCGCTTCGGGGAGACGGGGCAAGAGGACAATGCCTCTCACCTCGCCGCTGGCTCTTTTCTCCTTGCGAGCGATGTACCCCATTCGGGGAAGAATCTCGAAAATCGCGGTTGCGGGGTCCATCTTCTCGGGGATCAAGACCACGAACAAACCGCCTTTTCCACCGACGAGTACCAGGTCGATCTCGCCAACTTCGGTCCGAAGACCGACTGAACCCGAATCACTCTCGTGGAGTTCGAAGCCGGGTTCGAGCAAGCGGGGTTGCGCCGCGAGCATCCCCCGCAGGTCCGAAGGAGTCGGCGCAACGGCAAGGTCGAAGGGCCCCCGGTCGAGAACCTGGTCCAGGTCGACCTCGGCGACGTCCTGCAACGACAGCTTCGGCTGGGAACCCGCCAGCGTGTCTCCCGATGCCCCGGCTTCGGGAGCGGCAGGAGCCCGTCCTTTCCCTCGGCGCCCGCAGTTCGGGCACATTTTTTCTCGCGGGGGAATCTGGGTCTTGCAGTTCTTGCAATTCATGGCTGGGTGGGAACTCCGGCAGCATGGGCGGCCTCTGACGCTCTTTTCGACCCGCCCCGGCACAACATTGAGCCGATTTCGAAAAGCGGAAAGGACCCCACACCCGTCAGCAGACTGCATGCAATCCCTGGGGGAAAGGGGGCTGGGGCGGCTTCGCCCTCTCATGGGTTGCCCCGATGGTTCACGCCTAGAAGGTCGGTCGGAAAAGTGCCTGTTGTGCACTCCCGGAAATCTACCGGGCGGTGTGGGGTCAAGAGCGGATTCTAGGATCCCGGCGCGTCGTGTAAGGTGCCCGCGGTAGAAAATTGGAGTCCCGTTGCAGCTCGTTTCCAGTCATTTCCTGGAGGATTTTTTCCAGGCGGCCGAAAGTGCCGGCGTCGAGCGGTCGAGACTGCTCGACGGCTTCCCTCCCGAAGCCGCGCTGTCTTCGGCGACGGCCCATCCGATTACATGGGAAGAGTTTGCGACGATCCTCGAACGACTCGAGGACGCGGTTCTCGGTCCGGACGGCTTGGAGCGCATCGGCAGCCGCATCACCAACGCGAAGCCCATGCCCGTACTCCGGCGGCTCGCTGGACTCAGCGCGCGACCCACAACGCTCTACCGCGCCGCACAAAACTGGGCCCTGCGTAGGGCTCTCCCGGGACTCCAGTCGAGCATCGTCACGCTCGAGGACGACCGACTGCGCGTGGAGTGCACCGTTCCGGCGCCCCTTCGCCCCTGTCCCCAGATCTTTCACCTGGCGACCGGGGCCCTGCGTGCGCTACCGCGGGCCCTCGACCTCGGGGAAGCCTACGTCCAGGCCGAAATCTCGGAACGGCACGCCGAGTGGCGGATTCTCCTCCCTCCGGCCCGAACCCTGGGCGCCCGCCTCACCCGAGCGCGACGCGCCTTCTTTTCTTCTCGAGCGGCACTCGACCAACTCACCTCTCAGCAGGCGGAGTTGGAAGCACGGATCGATGATCTCCAGTCCGCGAACTCTGCGCTGCGAGCGAGTAAAAATCGAATGCGGGCTCGTGCCGAAGCGAGCGCCGACCCCATTCTCGAACTGGACTCTGTGGGAACCATCCGGTACCTGAGCCCCTCGGTCCGTAGCGTGACCGGCTACCTGCCCGTCCAACTGCGCGGGACGCTCCTGTCGGGTTGGTTGCACCCCGGAGACGAACGGGAAATCGCAACTGACCTCGAACGTCTCTTCAAGGATCGAACGCCGAAACGGCTCGTGGCTCGACTGCGACACCGCAAAGGCCATTGGATCTGGGTTGAGTTCAGCACCTCGTTATTCCAGGACACCGGCAATAAAGAAACTGCGATCGTGAGCCTGCGGGACATCTCCCGCAATAATTCCAGCCTCCCAGAAGCTTCTCTCGGAGAACACATCGCATCTTCCTGGGCCGAAACTCGCGAGCGACTGGCCGAAGTCCCAGGGGCTACGGCCGCGGGAGAGATTGCCCACGCGATCAACAACCCCCTCACCGCGCTGACCGGGAACGTGCAGATGATGATCGAGGATGGGGAAGGCCCAGAATTCAAGCTGAAGCGCGTCCTGCGCCTCGCCGAGCGAATACGCTCCCTCGTCTCGGAGACTCTCGATCTCTACCGCGTCGGAACACTTCACCGTTCCACGGTAAGCGTCGGGCAGTTGCTACGCGACCTGCGGCACGAACTCTCGGACCGAGTGGATCCCGAAACCAGCTGGATCCACGTAGCCGACATCGAGGACACGACTTCGATTTGCGGCGATCGAACGCTTCTCGGGTCCGCGCTTGCGGCCGTCGCCGACAACGCTTTCGACGCGGTCGCTCGGGACCCTCGTGGATGGGTCCGTTTATCCGTGGAAAACGGAATTGAAGAGAACACCGTGATTTTTCGGGTCGCCGACAATGGACCCGGGATCCCCCCGGAGTTGCGCCTCCGGGTACTCGAACCGCGGTTTACCACGAAGAGTTGCGGAACGGGGATCGGCCTCGCCTTTGCCCGTACCGTGGTCGAGGCTCACGGCGGTCGTATCGGAATCCACCAAAGCGACGAAGGCGGCGCGCTCGTTACGGTCGAGATCCCAAGCGACTAGACCGCGCTACGCCCGAGACCCTCGAGGCCGGTCACGCCTGGACCAACTCCGGGAGCACTTCGCTGATCGAACCCCGCAGCAGTGCATGGGCCAGGGAGTCCATCTCCGTGGGCTCCGCATTCACGATGACCACCCGGGCACCGCGCTCGTAAGCCATGGGCACGACATTCGCGGCGGGGTAGACCGACAGCGTACTGCCGACGGCGAGCATCAGATCGCAATTTTCCGCTGCGACCAGGCTTCTCGATAGATCGTCTTCGACCAGGGATTGGCCGAACGAAATCGTCGCCGATTTCAAGACCCCGCCACAACTTCGACACGGTGGATCTTCTTCTCCATCACGAACACGGACAAGCGCACGTTCCATTGGCGCGCGTTCGTCACAATCCATGCACATCACCTCGTGGATGGTTCCATGGATTTCGATCACCTTCTGCGGAGAGTTTCCAGCCGCCTGGTGCAGCCCATCCACGTTCTGCGTGATTACCGCTTCGAGTTTTCCGCGTGCCTCGAGATCCGCGATCGCCCGGTGGCCCGCGTTGGGCTGTGCCTGCCAAGCCGGCGACTCGAGACGGTTGCGCCAGGCCCGTCGGCGAATGTCGGGATCCGACAGATAATGCGAGAGCGTGGCCATTTTTTCGGCCTCCGGATTCTTGGTCCACAACCCGTTGGGCCCTCGAAAATCCTGGATGCCCGAATCGGTGGAAATTCCAGCCCCGGTCAACACCACGATGCGATCGGACGATGCGATCCAGCTTTGAACTTCGGCGATGGTGGACATGACCTTCCCCTCCCGGGCGACATCCCGCTCCAGACGCCAGATTTCGACCGCGCTATTCTAGCGATTCCGACATGGCTTCGAAGCACCCCACCCTTGCGCCCCACAGTGGGCCTCGAATACCGGGCCCCCACGACCCGGAGGAAATGCAACGCTTCCTCGACAGCTTCATGTACGGTCCGGAAGCTTTCCTGGTCGATGCGATCCACCGGCTCGACGCGGAACACTTTGAGATCGAAGCGGAATTCGATACCGAGCGTCCGCTGCCCTTTGCTGCGTGGCAACGAAATCACCCGGGCCATCCGGCTCACGTGGCCGCCGCGGAAATTCTCCAGGCCACCGGAAGCCTCGGTTGCCTTCACGCCTGGTTCTTCCACGGGTGCCGATGGGACGAGGGCTGGGTGGGCTTTGGCAACCGGATCCACCGCGCGGATTTCAAGACCCTGGCCCGAATCGGCCCGCCCATTCGAATGAATTCCACCGAGACCCGCTCCCGCGTAGGCCCTCGACGGGTCGTCCTCCGCTACTCGTTCGAGTTTGAACAGGAGGGACAACGGGTCTATGTCGGCGACCAGACCGCGATGTTCATGCGGGATCTCGACCTGTCAACGCCCGCCCCGTCTCGGGACTAGCGCCCCCGGAATACCGGGTCTCTTTTTTCGAGAAGGGCCTTGATGCCTTCCTGGGCGTCCTCGGTTTCGACCGTCCTCGATTGCGCGTGGGCTTCCATTTCGGCCGCGCCCCGCGGATCCCACCCGAGGCCTCGGTAGAGAGAGCGCTTGGTCCAGCGAACCGCCAGCGGCGCAGCCGCCGCGATCTCGGCCGCAAGTTCGCGCCCCTTTCCCAAAACAGCGTCCCCCGGGACGGCGTAGTTCGCAAGGCCGGCCTGCGCCGCCTCCTCACCGCTGACCAATTTCCCGGTGAAAAGCCACTCGGCCGCCCGGGGAATCCCGACGAGTCTCGGCAGGAAATACGTCGTGGCCATTCCCGGGTGGAGGCCCAACCGCGTAAAATTCGCTCCGTAGCGCGCTTCCTGGTTCGCAATTCGCAGATCGCAGACAAGGCCGAGGCCCAACCCTCCTCCAACGGCATGGCCATGCATTGCGGCGATGACCGGGACCTCGATTTCGAGAATTCCGAGGAAAGGTTCGTACATCGCCATCGAACGCTCATTCGGCGCTCGGTAACCCTCGTGATCTCCCCCCCGCTGAAGCCCGGACTTGAAGTCCGCTCCTGCGCAGAAACTCCGCCCCACTCCCGTGATGATGACGCAACGCACTTCGCGGTCATTGCGGATCCGTTCCAGGGCATCTTGGAGACCCGAAAAGACGTCTTCGGTCATGCTATTGCGATTTTCGGGGCGATTCAGGGTCACTTCTGCAACCCCATCCCGCGCTTCGTAGAGAACGGCCGCGTCGCTCACGAGTCCGTCCCTGCGCGCGCCTGGAGCAGCGCGTACGTCCGCTCGAAACCCCCCGGTTCCACCGGGATGATCGCTGCATTGAAGTCGGTGACCCCAATATCGCGCAGGCGATCGAGTTCCGACTCCACGAAGCTCTCGTCGCCACAGATCGCAACCTCTCCCGGTCCCGCAACCCCTTCTCGATCGAGCATCGCGCGGTACGAAGGCAGCATTCCGTACATCGAAAGGGCTTTCGAGATCGCCTCCCGGGCGGTCCCGGGATCCTGGGCGACGAGAACGGGGAGCCCACAGACGACCCGGGGTGCTGGCTTCGCCGCTTCTCTCGCCGCTTTTCCAAGACGCGGGATGATGTGGTCTTCAAGGGTTCGGGGACCGGTCATCCAGGTGATGGTTCCATCGCCAGCGCTTCCGGCCAACTGCAGCATGCGGGGGCCGAGAGCCGCAACGATCACGGGAACCGACGACGCGCCCGGAACCTGCAGCGGCGCTGTCACGCGGTACAGTTCGCCCTGGTGGTTGACATCCTCGCCGCGCAAGAGGGTGGCGAGTACTTCCAGGTATTCTCCCATGTGGCGCGCCGGTTTCTCGTACGAAAGACCCAGCATGTCCTCGATCACGATCTTGTGGGAGAGCCCGATCCCCAGGGCAAAGCGACCTCCCGCAGCCGCAGAGACGGTCAGCGCTTGCTGGGCCATGGCGTGGGGATGCCTCGGGAATGTCGGAACCACGGCGGTGCCCAGTTCGATGCGGGAAGTTTCGCGGCCGGCAATCGCCAGCGCCGTCATCGCGTCGAAGCCCATGATGTGGGGGGCCCAGAGCGTATGAAAACCGTCGGCTTCGGCCTTTTTCGCTTCGGCTACGACGGCGTCCAATCCCGCTTCGGGATTCTGGACTGCCGTGGACATGACTCCGATTTTCATCTCGACCTCCTGCGCGCGCGGCTGGCGCGACTTCTTTCCAAGGGGGGCCCGCGATGATACACGGATCACGCGGTCGGCAACGACTTCTCTCCGGGGCCCTCATCCTGGCTATCGGCTGGACGGTTTCCCCTGTCCGAGCCGAGGGACCGGACCCGTCCCTGCTCGAAGCCCCGCACTTCGAGAACGGGCGCTTCTTCAACCCGTGGGAAAAGAATCCGAAGAGCGCCTGGGATCTCTTCCGCTGGAAGATCTTCACTCCAAACCCCTACGACAAGACCCGCACTCCGGAAATTCCCCGGGTAGAGAACAACGGTCTCTACCTCTCCGGATCGTCGCCGCACCCCAGCGCAACCTGGGTCGGTCACTCGACCTTTGCGGTACACGACGGAGACGATGTCTTCCTGACGGACCCCCACTTCAGCAAGCGTGCGCTTCTGCCCCGCCGGATCACGCCTCCGGGAATTCCGATCGAGTCGATTCCCGGGGACGCCTTCGCCGTAATCTCTCACAACCACTACGACCACCTCGATGCGGACACCGTGGATACGCTTCCCGAAACGGTCCAATGGTTCGTTCCGCTGGGGCTCGCGGAATGGTTTCGCGATCGCGGACGCCCGAACGTGGTCGAGCTCGACTGGTGGGAAAGCGCCCACCGCGGGCGCTGGACGATCACCTGTCTCCCCTCGCAACACTGGTCTCAACGCATCGAGCAGGGCACGAACCGCTCGCTCTGGTGCTCCTGGCTCCTCGACTCGGGCGAGACCCGGTATTACTTCGCGGGGGACACCGGCTACTTCGCCGGATTCGCCGAGTTCGGTCGACGTTTTGCGCCCATCGACGTCGCGATGCTTCCCATCGGGGCCTACGAACCCCGATGGATGATGCAATACAACCACATGGACCCCACCGAAGCCTTTCTCGCGTTTCGCGACCTCGGGGCCCGCCAGATGCTTCCAATGCACTGGGGGACTTTTGACCTCACGGACGAGCCCGCCGACCTCCCCCCCCAGGTCCTCGGGGAGATCGTCGAAGCCGCGGACGGGGTCGACGGCCGAGTCCACATTCCAGCGATCGGAGAGCGCGTCGAACTGCTGCGTTTTCCCCGAACTGAATCCCGGGGATCGGGTGCTAGCCTTTCGAACGAGCATGACCCCGAAAACACGCCCTAGCCTTCCCGCTCTCCCCCCCGGTCTCGTAGCTTTCGTAAAACGCGACTGTCCTACCTGTATGCTGGTCGAACCCGTCCTCGCCCAACTCGCCCAGCAGGGGCGGCTCACGGTGTTTACCCAGGACGACCCCGGGTTTCCCGCCGACCTGGAACCCCGGGACGACACCTCTCTCGAGCATTCGTGGCACCACGCGATCGAGGCCGTTCCCACGCTACTCCGCATCGACTCCGAGGGTGCCGAAGAAAGTCGCGTCATCGGCTGGCACCGAGGCGAGTGGGAGGCTCTCTCCGGAGCGCGCGGACTGGGACCGGGCCTGCCCGACCAACGACCGGGATGCGGCTCTCTCAGTGTCGACCCCCTTTTGGCGCCAGACCTCGCCATTCGTTTCGGAGAAGCCAAACGCGCCCTGGCTTCCCGCCGCATTGAACTCGGAAGTCGCGAAGACGAATTTGAAGCCATGTTCGAGCGAGGTTGGTCCGATGGGCTCCCCCTGGTACCGCCCACCGAACGGCGCGTCATGGCCATGCTGGAGGGGACTTCGCGAAACCCCGGAGAAATCGTCGCCACGGTGCCTCCCGATCTCGCCGATTGCACCGTGGAGAAAGTCGCGGTCAACGCCGTAATGGCCGGATGCCGCCCGGAGTATCTCCCTGTCGTGATCGCAGCGGTGGAAGCCGCGTGTACGGACGAATTCAACATCCACGGACTGCTCGCCACGACCATGCCCGTAGCTCCGGTCCTCGTCGTGAACGGACCGATCCGCCGCACGGCGGGCATGAACGCCGGCATCAATGCGCTGGGCCAGGGGAACAGGGCCAACAGTACGATCGGTCGAGCCCTCCAACTGGTGGTACGAAACTGCGGAGGGGGACGCCCCGGCGAGGTGGACCGCGCCACGCTGGGAAGCCCGGCCAAGCTCTCCTTCTGTTTTCCCGAAGACGAAGAAGGTTCACCCTGGGATCCTCTCTCGGTCGGCCGGGGAATCGACCCGGGGCGGAGTGCCGTCACGCTATTTCCCGGAGAAGCACCACGAAACGTGATCGACCAGATCTCTCGCGACCCCGAGTCATTGGCGCGAACCTTTGCGGTCAACCTCCGAACCGTCCACCACCCCAAAATGGTCCTGGGCTTCGACGCCCTGCTCGTCGTCGGCCCGGAGCACGCGCGCGTTTTTTCCGATGCGGGGTGGAGCCGGGACCGACTCGTAAGCCGATTGCACGAACTGCTACAGATTCCCGGCAAGGAACTAATCCGGGGAGCCGGCGGAATCGCAGAAGGCATGCCCGAAACCGTCTCGGAACTCACCCTGCCAAAATTTCGCCCGGGCGGTATCCTCGTGGCTCATTGTGGCGGGCGCGCGGGGCTCTTCTCGGCGATCATCGGAGGGTGGCTGACAGGCTCCGAGGGGAGCCAACCCGTGACGCAGGAGATCCAGTCGTGAACGACGAACGCACCCTGCTCGATCCGACCCACGAGTTCTCCCCGGCCCAACGCGCCGCACTGGAACGACCGTCGAGCCTCGAGGGCCTTTGCGTAGGGCTACTCGACATCAAGAAAGCCCGGGGGGACCTGTTCCTCGACCGGGTCGAGAAGCATCTCCGCGAACAAGGCGCATCGGTCCGACGCTACACGAAACCGACTTTTACCAAGCCCGCCCCGCTCGACCTCCGCAAGAAAATCGCCGAGGAATGTTCCGCGGTAGTCGAAGCCCTCGCCGATTGAGGCAGCTGCACGTCGTGCAGTGTGCACGACATGGCGAATCTCGAGGGGATGGGCGTTCCGGGACTCTACGTCGCCACCGTGGAGTTCATCGACGCCGCCCAGGGCCAGGCACGCGCCATCGGGTGCAACCCGCCCGGCGTCTTCGTCGAACACCCCATCCAGGACCGCACCGATGAGGAAATGGACGAGATCGCCCGATCCGCCCTTGAAGAGATCGTCTCGAAACTCACCCGGACGCCCTCGGACCGCCCAGGGGAAACCGGAAGTCCTTGAATCCTGCCCGGCTCGACGCCGGGACAAAAACGTGGATCATCCATGAGTCCGGTCTTTCGGGGGGGAGACCCGTCATGCCCAGAGCCTCAACCAGGAAGTCGAAGCGGACTCCGGCTCGCCGTGCGAGCCGAGCAGCCGCGAAAACCACGAGCCGGGGCAAGGCCTCCGCGCGCAAGAAGGCCGCGGCCAGGAAAAGCGGCGCGAAGAAGAAAAGCGTTCGTCGCAAGCCCGCGGCCAAGAAGAAATCGACGCGAGCGCCCAGGAAATCTGCCACTCGAAACCCGTCGCCGGAAAGCAGCGCCGATGAACTCGCGACGAAGCAGCGGGACATCTCGGTTTCCGAGTTCTTTGCCAAGAACCGGCACCTGCTCGGGTTCGACAACCCCTCAAAAGCGCTCCTGACCACCGTCAAGGAGGGCGTCGACAACGCGCTCGACGCCTGTGAAGAAGCGCGCATCGTCCCCGACATCCGCGTTGAAATCGAGCAACTCGACGAGAAGCGCTTTCGCGTGGTCATCCAGGACAATGGACCCGGCATCGTCAAGAAGGAGGTCCCGAAAATTTTCGGTCGCCTTCTCTACGGTTCGAAGTTCCACCGCTTGCGCCAGAGTCGCGGTCAACAAGGAATCGGAATCAGCGCAGCGGGAATGTACGGCCTTCTCACAACGGGGCGACCCCTTCGAGTAACGACGCGAACCGGGCGGCGAAAGCCCGCTCACCGTTTCGACCTGGTCATCGACACGCAGAAGAACGAGCCGCGTGTCAAGCGAGAACAAGAAGTCAAGTGGCCTGTCCACCATGGAACTCGCGTCGAGATCGAACTGGCGGGGGCCTACCGGGGGGGGCAGCACTCGGTCGACAACTACATTCGGCAAATTGCCCTGGCCAACCCCCATGCTCGTCTCACCTACGAACCACCGAAGGAGGACAGCCAGGGCGAGAGCGTCTTCGATCGGGTCACCAAGGTGCTTCCTCCCGATGCCGTCGAAATCAAGCCGCACCCCTACGGCGTCGAACTCGGCGTTCTGATGCAGATGTTCCGAGATACGGGCGCTCGAAACGTCCGAACCTGCCTTCAAAAAGACTTCTCCCGCGTTTCCGCCGCGACGGCCAAGAAAATCTGTGATCTCGCCAAGGTCAGCGAAAAGCGCCGCCCTTCCCAGGTCACCCGAAACGAAGCAGAAGCCCTGCACAAGGCTATTCAGAAGACGAAGATCATGAACCCGCCGACGGACTGCATTGCACCCATCGGCGAAAAATTGATCACCGCCGCGTTGAAGGCCGAGATCGACGCCGATTTCTATACCGCCGCCACGAGAAAACCCACGGTGTACCGGGGCAATCCCTTCCTCATCGAGGTCGGAGTCGCCTACGGCGGACGACTGGCCGCCGAAGCTCCGGCCATCCTCTACCGCTATGCCAACCGGGTCCCCCTCCAGTACCAGCAGGGAGCCTGTGCGATTACGAAAGCCGTCATCGGGACCAATTGGAAGTCCTATCAACTTCAACAGCCACGGGGAGCCCTGCCGGTAGGCCCGGCGCTACTGATGGTCCACATCGCAAGCGTCTGGGTTCCCTTCACGTCGGAAAGCAAGGAAGCCATCGCGCACTACCCGGATATCGTCAAGGAAATTCGCTTCGGGCTCCAGGAGTGCGGGCGACGCATGGCGATTCACGTTCGCAAGCAGCGCCGCCAGGCCGACGAACTCAAGAAACGGGCCTACATCGAGCAATACATCCCGCAGGTGGCCATCGGCCTCGAGGAAATTCTTGGCTTCGGTGAGCGCGAACGGGCGAAGGTGATCAAGAACCTGAGCGGCGTCCTCGAGCGCAGCCGAAAAATGTAACCGGAGTCAAAGTGGCGGCACGCAAAAAGACAGGGACGCGCAAGAAAGCTCGCGCTGCGAAGAAGGCGCCGAAGAAGAAGCCGGGGCGAAAGAAGGCCGCTTCCCGCAAGAGCACGACGCGGAAGAAGAAGGCCACTCGAAAGAAGGCGGCCAGTGCGACGGGGCGCCGCAAGGCGAAACCGAGCCGTCGAGATTCTCTCACGGTGAAACTGATCGACGATACGGCGAGTACGGTCCATCGCTCCATCAACCGACTGGACAAACCCGATCTCGAATTTCCGATCCGTTCCCTCGGAAACGTGACCTACTCCCAGAAGAAGGGCTACTTCGAGATCGGAAAACAACGCAAAACACGGACCCTGACCGTCAACACCGTAAAGAGTTTTGCCCAGACCCTTCGGATGATGGGGCTTTCGAAGGAGCTGGTTGAAACGACCGATTTCGCGACAAAACGAGACGCCTACTACCAGAGCAAGAACTGGGAAGAAGCCCGCTTCGACGATCAGAGCGAATCGGACGCAGTGATGGACGATATCGAGGCGATGTTCTCGATGAACGGGGTGTCCCGGGAAGAACTGAGATTCGTTCCCGACGAACACGGCGGTGCCGTAGCGGGGAACCTCACCGTGATCGACCGCGACCGGGGCACCGGGCGCGTCGAGCGAATCGACTGTACGCGTTTCGGATCGGGCGCGTATTCCATCCCATCATCCGTTGAACCCCTCTCCTTTGAGACCAAGGCGAAGTTCATTCTCGCCATCGAGACCGGGGGCGTCTTCCAGAGGCTTCAGAGTCATCGATTCTGGGAAAGCTCAAACTGCATCCTGGTGTCCCTGGCTGGGGTTCCCACGCGAGCCACCCGGCGCTTCATCCGAAAACTTTCCGACGAGTGCAAGATTCCCGTTTATGCCTTTGTAGACTGCGACCCCTATGGAATCTCGAATATCTACCGGACACTCAAGGTAGGCTCCGGAAATGCGGCCCACCTCTCCCAGTTCTTCTGTGTTCCGCAGACCCGCTTTCTTGGCGTGACGCCCCAGGACATCCTCGACTACGATCTCCCGACACATCCACTTCAAGAGGTGGACATCAAGCGAGCCAAGGATGCCCTCAAGAACGACCCCTTCTTCAAGACCCACAAGCCCTGGCGCAAGGCCCTCGAGCAACTTCTGAAGATGGGGGTTCGCGCCGAACAACAAGCCCTGGCGAAATGGGGTCTCAACTACGTCATCGACGAGTACCTTCCGCGAAAGCTCGCGAACCGAAAGGCCTTCCTACCCTGAAACCGGTCCGCCGGGCTGTACGCCTTCTGCATCGGCCGACACCCATTCACGGCGATGTCTCAGCAAGACGCTTCCAAAGCCCAGGGTCGACACGGCGACGGCGACCCCCCCCCACTGCATGGCGAAGGCCTCACCCACCGAATCCGCGAGCGCGCCCGCAGCCAATCCGCCAAAAGGGAAAAGTCCCAGGAAGAGCGCCGTGTGAAAAGACATCACCCGGCCCCGCAGATCGTCCGGAACCTTCAATTGCACCAGGGTGTTGGTGGCTGCCATCATGAACATGAAGCCGGCTCCAACGATCGAAAGCGCGAATAGCGCCGGAAGCAGTGTCGTCGATCGCGACAGCGCGAACAGTCCGGCGGCGAAGAGCAAACCGGATCCGACGAGCCAGGCGTCGAGTCCCTTCGCCTCCTTGCGGGCGGCCAGAACGAAAGCGCTCAAGATCGCACCGATGCCCACGGATCCCGTCAGCACGCCGAAAATTTCCGGTCCGGCGCCCAGGACACGCGAGGCGAACGAGGGAAGAAGCACGGTGTAGGGCATTCCGGCCACGGAAGCGACAGCGAGCCCGCCCAGAAGTGCCCAGAGAATCGGTTCCGTGAAGACGTAGCGAACGGCCGCGCCGACTTCGGAGACAAGCGACGATCCCCGCGTGCTCGAGGTGGGTCGAGGCGAAACGCGAATCGCCAGGAGCAATCCAACCACCGGCACCAGCAGCACTGCATTGGCTGCAAAGCACGCCGCCTCTCCGACGGTCGCGATCAGTCCCCCCCCAAGAGCAGGGCCGACCAGGCGCGCAATGTTGAAGACGATCGAATTCAATCCAATCGCGTTCGGAATCTCTTCTCGATCGACGAGTTCGGGAACGAAAGCCTGCCTCGTTGGAATCTCGAAGGCGCGGGCAACCCCCGCCACGAGTGAGAGCGCAAACAGGGACACGGCCGAAATCATGTCGGTCAGAACAAGACCCGCGAGAACCAGGGACGGTACGACGGAGGCGGCCTGCGCCAAAACCAGGATGAATCTGCGCGAATGGCGATCCGCCAGGGCACCCGCCAACGGACCCACCAGGAGCCCCGGACCCTGCTGGGCGATGGCGACCCAGGCCACGGCAAAGGCCTGGTCGGTCAATCGGTACATCAGCCAGGACTGGGCCACCATCTGGATCCACATCCCCGTGAGAGAAAGGGCCTGTCCTGCGAAAAAGAGACGGTAGTTGCGGCGCCGGAGCGCACGGAAAACCCGGGGCATCTGGCTCGCGGCCCGAACTCAGGCGCGCAATTCCACGGCGCGGAAGCCATGGGACAGGGTGCGAGGGGTACGAGGGAGAGCCGGCTCGGCCCCCTGGCGGGCGAGCCGACCGATAAAAGCAGCCCCAGCGGGACCTCCACCAACGATGACGGCATGGGGCACGCCTCCATGATGCGCCAGGGTCGCGCTCCGCGCGAACCCCTGTGGGGGACAAGATCGCAGGAACATCGGCATAGGCAGGGTCATCCATTTCTCGTCTCCGGACGCACGGAAGGCGTAGACGCAGGCGGCGTGGACGAGGCGAAGACCGGGGACGAATGCGGGCATGGGGCACCTCGTGGGACGCGGGGCCGAAGATCGGATTCAGGAGGAGCGATCACGGAAGTTGAGCGTTTACGCCGGTCCCGTCCCCCTCCGAAAGCAGGGGGACGGTGGTGACGTGGGGCGGCGACGATCCGGAAACCGTCGGGGGAATCCCAAGGTCGTTTCCGTCCCACGTTTCTCCCGCCGTGAACGCCGCGCTACCCGGGCCGGTTATTCCTGGCGCTCGAGGACATAGTCGCCGGCGGCGTCGACCACCGCTCGCCAGCCGGGGTAGACCACGATGTTCGTAAAGGTCTCTTCGATGATCGCCGGGGCTTCGATCCGATGACCCGGGGCGAGTTCCGCCCCGCGATAGACCGACGTCTCGGTAAACCCCTGGCCCAGGTTGGCGCGTCGCCTCGAAAAGGCATCCGGCTCCCCGAGATCTTTCGCGCGTCCTCCATCGAAACCGGGAGTCTCCAGGTCGACCCAGGCCAACAGCCTCACCCCCGTGACCTCGGGCTCCTCCTGGAGACGAGCATGGCCGTACTCCTCCCGATGGCGCTCATGAAACGCATCCTGCATCGCACCGCGCAAGCTCTCGTCCACGAACGAATGGTCCGGCGCCCCGTCCACCCGGCCGGCCTCCACCGCCAATGCCCAGTTCTGTCCGGGGTAGCGAAGGTTCACCTGGTAGAGCCGCTTCCGCGCTACCCCGGGGTTCCCAGCCGCCCCCAGAAATCGCTCGGCACGCTCATCCAGTTCCCGCCAGAGCGTGCTCAAGCGACCCAGGTCCACGCTGCTGACGGGAGCAAGGTAGGAACGCTCCTCGTCAATGGAAGGCCGAGCCACCAGCGCACCCAATGCCGAAAACGTGGGCGAGGCCTTGGGGACCAGGACCCGGGAGATCCCGAGTTCCTGGGCCTGGATGGCGGCGAACACGGGCCCGTTGCCCCCGTAGGCCAGCATCGAAAGGTCCGAAGGGTCCGTTCCCTTCTCCGCTGTCAAGCGGCGAACGGCCTGGGTCATATTTGCATTGACGACCCGCCAACAGTCGAACGCCGCCTGCTCTACGTCGTACCCCATGGGACCCGACACGAAACGCTCGAAAGCCTCATCGACGCCCTTCCGCGTCAAGGAGAAACGGCCCCCCGCGAACTCCGACGTGTCGCTGAGGAGCCCCAGCACGAGATTCGCATCGGTGACCGTGGGCCGAGTCCCGCCCCGGCCGTAACAGATCGGGCCCGGGTCCGCGCCTGCGCTTTCCGGGCCGACGCGAAGTACGCCCCCATCCACCTGGCAAATCGATCCTCCGCCCGCGCCCAGTGTTTCCACCGAGACCATGGGCAGACCCACCATGTATCGATGGTGCCAATTCCAGCCGGGTTCCGCGGGCGCCGCCCCTCCCCGCACCACCGACACATCGTAACTCGTCCCTCCCATGTCGACGCACAAGAGGTCGGGAGCCGACTTGGCCGAACCGACATGGGCTCCGCCGATGACACCGGCCGCAGGGCCCGAGGCCAGTACTCGAACCGGAGTCTCGCGGAGGTAGTCGCGCGTCATCACTCCGCCGCTTGACTGCATTACGAGGAGTTCCCGCTCGTATCCTGCTTCCCGAAGGCGCTCGATCAATCGATCGAGATAGCTCGTCACTCGAGGACCTACGTACGCGTTGACCACCGTCGTACTCGTCCGCTCAAACTCGGGAGCCTTCGGCATGATGCGGTGAGAAATCGACAGGTCTACTCCCGGAATTTCCTCTCGAACCCACTCGGCGAGTTTTTCCTCGTGGTCCGAGTTGACGAAGGAAAAAAGCGTCGCAATGGCAACGGACTCGACGCCCTGCTGACCCAGTCTTCGTATTGCAACACGAGCGGCTTCCTCGTTGAGAGGGGTTTCGACGGATCCGTCCGCCCGAAGCCTTTCGGGCACTGTCAAACGTCGACGCCGCGGAACGATCGCGAAGGGCGGCTCGAGTCTCACGTCCCAGATGTCTTCCTTGTAGCCACGTCGCAACTCGAGTTCGTCGCGAAAGCCTTCCGTGGTCAGAAGCCCCGTGACTGCGCCATTCATTTCGATGAGGGTATTGTCGGCGACCGTCGTGCCGTGGATAATCGCATCCACGCCCCCAAGAAACGCGCCCAGCTCTTCGCCGCCGCGGGCCGCCAACTTTTCGAGACCCTCGAGAACAGCCAGCGATCGGTCGGCGGGCGTACTCAGAACTTTTTCGAGAATCCATTCTCCATCACGAACCAGCGCGAAATCCGTGAACGTTCCGCCGATATCGATCCCGATACGCAGGCTCATGATGAAACCGCGTTCTTCGAAGTGAGCTGCCCTCTCAGTTGCCGCGTTGCTTCGAGATCCACCTCGAGATCCAGCGCCTCCAGCGAGCCGCGAAAGACCACGCCATACCGATCGCGCGCTACTTCGATGCTTACGTATTCGTCGAGCACGTCTTCGAGAACCTGATCGGGCTCGCGACATAGGGGATCGCCAAAGCCTGCCCCGCCCCCGTATTGGTAGGCCAGGACCGCATCGGCCGGGAGTTGCGTGTTGACCGCGTTCTCCACTTCGTACTCGTCCGGGGTGCCGACGAGAAAACGATTTCCGTAGGGCGCCGCGTCATCCCCTCCCTGGAGTCCCCGCAGCGGATGCTTCTGGGAGACCATCCAGGCAACCGCAGTAACCGGTTCGAGAACCTGCTTCACATTCCGTGTCCCGGGTTGCCCCCGCCACTGGCCTGCGCCACCCGTGTCCGCGGTCAACTCGCGCGAAATATTGAAGACCGGAAAGCGGCTCTCTGCTTCCTCCGCCGTGGCCAGAATGAGGTTGCCGAGTCCGCTGCACATCGAACCCCAACCGTCGATCCCTGCCGTCGCTGAAGCATCCGAAGCCCGCACGTCCACGCCTTGATCCATCCACATGAGTCCCTGCTCATCGAATCCAACCACCGCATTCGGCATCCCCAACTTGTAGACCTGGGGGGATGACCGCTGGGGAAGGATCCCCGAAAGGGCCACGCAGATGGCTTCGCCGACTTCCACGGCGGGATGAAAGGCGCCTAGAGCCGCCGGCTTGTTGGGCGGGGGCTGCAGGATCGAATTCTCGGGCACGATGATCTCAACGGCATTGAAAAGACCTTCGTTCTTCGGAATCGTGGGATCCACCATCGACGCCAGTTGGGCCATGGCGTAACCGCGGGTATTCGAGAACGTATTCCAGACGCACACCAATTCAGGGCGATCGTCACTTCCGGTGAGATCGACCGTGAGGCTGTCGCCATCGACCCGACACTCCACGTGAACCCGTATGTCTTCATTCCCGACGGTGTCGTGATCGATGAATACTTCGCCGGCGTAGGAACCGTCCGGCCAGGTCGCGACTTCCTCTCGAAAACGGCGCTCGGTCTGGTCGATGTTGAAATTGATCGCGGCACGGACCACATCCGCGCCGTACTTCTGGACCAACTCGCCCATGGACGCGACGCCGCGCTGGGTCGCCGAAATCATGGCCGCGATATCTCCCGCGAAAGACGGAAGGCGGTTGTTCCGCGTGATCATTTCCAGGATATCCCGGCGAACCTCGCCCCGGTGAACCAATTTCAAGCAGGGAATGATCATCCCCTCGGCAAAGATCTCCATGGCGTCCACGGAGAACCCGCCGGGATCCTTCCCCCCGGTATCGCCCTGGTGAGCCTGCAAGGCCTGGATGGCCACGATCTCTCCGTCGCCGTCGAAGACCGGCGCGTAGACGTTGTAGTCCGGGAGATGGCCGCCACCCGCATCGGGATCGTTTCCAACAAAAACGTCTCCCGGACCCCAGTCGTCCACCTCGCGGAATTCAAGCCCGTAGCGAACTGACATCGGCGAGATGAAAAGAAGTTGCGGAATGCCCACCGAAATGCCCGCCAGTCGGCCATGGCCGTCGATGATGCTCGCGTTTCGCTCGTTCGACTGGTTGATGATGGCCGACGAAGCCGAGCGCCCGAGATGGGTCGCCACCTCGTAGCAGGTGGTCTCAAAGGCGCCCCGAACAATGCCCGCCGTCACCCCATCAATTTCGGCCGTAGAAGCGACGGGCGATCTTCTTTCGCTCAGCCTCTTGTTGCGTTCAAAGGACATCGCCAACCTCCCGGAGTGACAGCCCGCCTCGGGGCCAATCGCGCCCAGACACGTTACAGCGGACACGCCCCCGCAGACAACGCCCGCGGTTGCGACCCGGGGCATCGCTCGACGCGATGAAGGCGGACGGCCCTACACCAGCGGATCGACCTTCGGAAGCCCCGTCATCGCGCGGGCATAGGCTTCGGCGCTCGCATCCCAATCGGCCACGATATGCCCCGAGAATGCCTGGATGTCGCGCAGAGCCCTCTGGAGGGGTTCCTCGTCGAATATCGCGTGCCCCCCGGCGGCGGGCTGCAAGCGAGCGACGGCGCCCGCGCAGGTCTGGATCGCCCAGCTCGCGTCGCGGCGATACCGAGCCCGTACTTCATAGCTCGCAGCGACGCCTGCCGCCGCGTTTGCGGTCATCTCGTCACAATCCCGTAGAACCAGGAGTTCCGCAGCGTCCACCTCGGCGGCCGAGGCCGAATAACGCAACTGCGCCGCCACCTGTTGATCGGCGCCCTTGAGAGTGGTGGCCCTCACCTTCGTGGCCAGGCGCTCCCGAAAGCATTCCAGCGCACCCTGGGCGATTCCGATCGCGACCCCGGTCAGTCCCAGGGTTGCCACCGACGACCCCGGTAGCCCACCCGAGCGCCGCCCGGTCTTTTCGCGATCTTCCTGGTGACCCTCGGACTCCATCATCCCCCGGATCAGCCGCTCCTCGGGCACGAAGACGTCTTCCACAACGATCTTCTTGCTTCCCGTGCCGCGCATACCGAATACGTGCCAGTTGTCTTCCAGCGCGTAGTCGGATCGGGGCAGAAGGCAGTTCGCCACCCCGAGTGGGACCCCATCGGAGCACGCCTCGTCTTCCGCGCTTTTGAATTCCAGGGCAGACAGCACAGCGTAATCCGAATGATCGCTGGTACTTGCAAAATCCCAATTTCCGCTCAGGCGGTAGCCACCTGCACTGGGCACCAATCGGCCCGACGGCATGAACACCCCGCAAATCACTGCGTCGGGGTTTTTCCCAAAAATCTCGGCCTGCACTTCGTGCGGATACTGCGAAGCAATGTGGCTGTGAAGCGTACAAATCGCGAGGCACCAACCGCTGCTTCCGCACGCCCGCGCGACTTCACGGGAGGTCTCGATGACTGTCGCAATTTCGAGTCCATACCCCCCGAACTCGGGCGCGACGAACGCTCGCAAGAGCCCCTCGCGCTTGATGTCCTCGACCGTTTCGTCGGGAAGGCGACGCAAAAGCTCGCATTCCCGCGAACGCCTGGCCAGGATTGGCGCGAGCGTGCGGGCTTGCTCGACGAGTTCCGAACGTGTCACCTGGGCCATTCGCGGTCCTCGGTACGCAGAATTCAGTCCTCCAAATCTCTATGGTAGTCTAGCCCGATCACGCGTCCTGCGGAGATTTCATCGATGATCCGTTTCACGCCGGGCGTTTTCGATGCTCACCGGGGAGCGTTTTGGGGAAATCGAGAACTCACCGCCCCGGCATTCAAGAACGACTGACGCGGCCCCAGGAGAAATCGCGTGCATCGCTATCGCCTTGAACGGGACCAGTGGCTCGATCATCCGCTGCCCCGGGTCTTCGACTTCTTTTCCCGGGCCGAAAATCTCGGGGCCATTACTCCCCCCTGGCTCCGATTCCGGTTTCGCACGCCACTCCCCGTCGAGATGGCCAGGGACGCCCGCATCGAATACACGCTCGCACTGGGCGGGGTGCCCCTTCGATGGCGCACGCGCATTACCGCCTGGGAACCGGAACGCCGCTTCGTCGACGTGCAGGAGAGTGGGCCCTATGCCCTCTGGGAGCACCATCATCTGTTCGAAGAAAAAAACGGCGGTGTCCTGATGCAGGATCGCGTCGACTACGCGCTTCCCCTGGGCCCCCTGGGACGAGCCGTTCACTTCCTGGCGATTCGGGCCATGCTCTCCGCGATCTTCGACTACCGCTTCCAGTGCGTGCCGGCGCTGCTCGCCGACGCGGGGACGACCGCTCCAAGAGTGGCCAAAAGTAGGATGGACATGAGACCTCCTGGGGATGAACTCTAGAAGTTGAAGTGCTCGCCGACCGCGCGCTCGGAAACGTCCCACAGCTTTCGCGCGGTGTCCGGATTGATGGCCCAGGGGGCGTAGCCCTCGGCCTCCTCTTCGGATTCCCTCTTCGCCGCCACCTGGCAATCTTCCAGGTAGAGCCCTCCTGCTCCCTCGAGTTCAGGGGCCACGCAGGCCCATACCGAAGTCGCCGCCCCCGCCTCCACGCTCTTCCAGACCATCTCGCTTCGGTCCGGACGGCGGGCCATCAGTTCCTTGATATCGGCCTCGTCGAGATGGCGACCCAGTTCGGTGAGGATCATCCCCGGGTGAACGGCGTTCGCCGTAACGCCGTGATCGGCCAGGCGGCGGTTGAGCTCGACCGAAAAAAGAATATTCGCGGTCTTCGACTGTCCGTAGGACTCCCACTTGTCGTAAGGGCGGTTCTCGTAGTGGAGGTCCTCCAGGACGACGTCCGACATCCTGTGGCCGGCCGAACTCAGGTTGACGATGCGCGACGGGGCCGACTTCCGTAGCGCGGGCACGAGGAGGCCCGTAAAAAGAAAATGTCCGAAGTGATTGGTGGCCATCTGGAGTTCGTATCCTTCGGACGTACGCTCGAGCGGGCAGGCCATGATCCCCGCGTTGTTCACCAACCAATGCAGCTTTTCATGCTCGCCAAGCCAACGTTCGGCCGCCGCCCGGATGCTGGCAGTGCGGGTCAACTCCAGTTCGAGCACATCGACCCGCGGGTTCCCGGTGCTGGAACGAATCTCCTCGGCCACGCCTTCGGCCTTTGCAACATCCCGGGCGGACAGGGTCACGCTGGCTCCACGGGCGGCAAGGGCTCGGGCTGTTTCCGCACCCAGCCCCCCGGAGGCCCCGGTGACGAGAGCGACACGCCCCTCGAGGTCGAGCCCCTGGGTCACCTGCTCCGTGGTCGTCTCCGCTCCATGCGCATTCCGCTCTCTCGAACTCATCGATTCCCCTTCGCCACTTCGCTGGGCACCCCGCCCGCGGTCGGAAGTATGGCATACGGGGGAACCCACCCGTAGGACCCCGCGCTGATCCGAAGCGGAGAACTCCGCCGCTCAGGCGAAGTCCGAGAGGGGGCTCATTTCGGGAGAATCGGTCGAAGTCTCCCCCGTTTCTGCGGTCAGGCGATCGTACCCGTCCAGGAGAGCGGCCCCCAGGCGCGCGATCCGAATCTCGCCAAAAGGCGTCGTTAAACCGCTGTTGGCCACGAAAGCCATCGAAAGGCGGCGGGTGGGATCGGCCCACGCCCCAGACCCCCCGAAGCCAAAGTGCCCAAACGCACCGGGAATCCTTCCATATGTAGTAAACGCCGCGTGGTAACCCAGGCGCCAACCCAGATCGATGGGAAGCACCTCGTGGTTGCCCGTCGCCGGCTGAACCTCGGTGGCCTCCCGGAGCGTCTCCGACGAGATCAGACGAACACCGTCGAGAGATCCCCCTTCGGCGAGAGCGGCGTACATCCGCGCCAGCGAACGCGCGTCGAAGATCCCGTTGGCCGAGGGAATCGGCACCGCGAGGGTCTCTGCCGAGTCGAACTCGAAGTCCTCCATGCCCGCAGGCACGAGCGCGTCGCGAAGACTGTTCAATGCGACCTGGCCCCCAACAAAGTCCACGAAAGGCTGGGCGTAGTCGAGGGCAGTCGAGAAAGCCCCCGCGATCGTCCGCGTGAAGCTTCCCACGACCCCGGACCCGAGCGGGCCACGCATTGGCCAGACGAGGTCCGCGGCGCGGGCGATGGCTTCGGGCGGTGCCCCGCAGTAGAAACCCTCGAGGCCCAGCGGACGGGCAATCTCCTCTCGAACGAGTACCGGAAAAGGAGTATCGGTCACGCGCTGCAGAAGTTCCCCCACGATGAAGCCGTAGGTCAGGCCGTGGTAGCCCGTGCGCTGTCCCGGCTCATGAACCGGCTCCGCGTTCTCAATCGCACGAACCATGAAATCCCAATCGCGCATACGTGATGCGTCGTCGACCATCCGACGAATGGCATAGAGACCCGCCTGGTGACAAAGAACCTGGCGAACCGTGATTCGGCTCTTCCCCGACCGACCAAACTCCGGCCAGTAGCGGGCGACCGGCGCATCGTATTCGAGTTGGCCACGATCGACCGCGATGTGGACCAGCGTGGAAGCCACCCCCTTGGTCGCCGAGAAGACCGGGGACAGGGTGTCGCGCTGCCAGGGGCGCCCCTCGCCGTCCCGGCTTCCTCCCCAGATATCAACGACCGGGCGTCCCCGGAAATAGACGCAGAGCCCTGCTCCGCCCGCGTTCGCATCCACTTCTCGCACGAAGCGATTCCCCAAGGAGGCAAACGCGGGATGCAGGTAGCCGTCGAGATTCATCGTACCCCCCCAAAAAACCTGTCCGACACCCCGAACGCAACAGGCGGAGTTTTACGGTGCCGAAACGCCCGCGGTCGCCGCCTCCAACTCGGTCTCGAAGGGCACGAGGACTACGGGCTCCAAGCGAATATCGCCACCGGTATAAACCAGGTCCGGAACGCTGGGCGCGACCGGGATCACTGGTATGTCCGTCGAGAGGGTAAGACCCGCACCCGAGAAGCTCCCCGGGGCGGACGGCGCGGGAGGAGAGACCAATTCGGGAAGATCCAGCACCTCAACCGGCGGCAGCGCCGCGGCGGAAACCACCGACGGGCGCCCCTCCACCAGGTAGCGAACGTCGACACTTCCGACGCAGGCGTCACCCAGCTTTCGCTCCAGGCGATCCAGTCCCTTCCGGAGGCGACTGTCGCAGCGATCCACCTGCCTCGTCACATTGCGTCCAGCCCGCTGTTTTCTCGCGGCGCTGCGCCGACACGTGTCGTGGCGCCCGACGACACGAGCCAGTGCGGAAGAGCAAGCCGGGCTCGTTTCAACCGACTCCCCTGCGTCCACGCCAGTTGCCGCCAGGCTCGACGCAACCGACTCGGCCACCTCGGTCTTGAGACCCGCGGTATCCGGGCAGAAGTCGCTGCGGCTCGTGGCACGCGCCACGTCCCAATCCAGGCGATCGTTGCAAGACGAATAATCCGGTGAACTGTCGGCTCTCATCGCATCTCGCGCCCGAACGAAATGACACGAAATCGCACGATCGGCAGCCCTCTCCAGGGAGGACGCGCAGCGCCTTTCCGAGCGGGTCCGCTGCGGGTCCAACGCCTCATTGGGATCGTCGGGATAGTGATCCAGGCTGTTCAGGATCCGGTCTCCGTCGCGATCGGCATCACAGGCATCCCCGCGCAAGTCACCGTCCTGATCCTCCTGGGTCGCATTGGAAACCTGGGGGCAATTGTCCGCGTTTCCGACGACGCCATCGCCGTCGGGATCGTTGGCCGGGTCGTTTTCGGGGTCGTTGGGATAGGTGTCGCTGTTGTCCCCGATGCCGTCGCCGTCGGTATCGGTGTCCTCGGTATCGTCATTCGGGAAGGCATCGGTCTCGTTCCGCGTGCCGTCCCCGTCCCGATCGTCGTCGCAGGCGTCGCCCAGGGGGTCGCCGTCCATGTTCAACTGGTCGGCATTGGGCGTTTCGGAGCAGTTGTCGACATCCCCGCAGACGCCGTCTCCATCGACGTCATTTCTCGCATCGTGGGGACACGGGTCGAGGTTGTCGAAGACTCCGTCGTCATCGCTGTCCGCTTCCGGCGGCTCCTCGCTCACGAAGTACGACCCGAGCATGATGAACATCTCGTCCTCGGTGGTAACCCCCCCTTGGACCGGGCAGGCATCGCAGCGGGCACCCGAAAAGCCATCCACCTGGCAGAAGGCGTCGCTCTTCTGCCACACGACTTCACTGCCGAAGTCCACCGGCTGGGCACATCTCGCACCCTTGTTGGGTCCGCTGTCGCAGGCCACGACCTCGTTACTGCAGGGCCCCCCCGGAACGAGGCTTCGGAAAAAGGCGGGCGCGTAGGGCGAAGTCGACTGCCGCTTGATCGGTGGACTCCCGGGACCTACCCCGTTGTCATACTTGCTACAGAAGATGAAGGTGCGCTCTTCTTCCGTCGTGTCCTGGTAGGAAAGCATCGGGTGCAGCTTCAGATTGATCGGATCGCTGTACTCGGTGCTGACATAGATCAACTGGTCTTGATTTCCGGGCTCGCACTCCGTGTCGGGACGTTCGTTGTTTCTTACACCACTGCGGTTTCCAAGACAGGGTTGGTTCGGCGGTTCATAGATCGTGAACTCGACTCCGAAGCGATGCGTGTGCGAATTGATCCGGTAGACATTGGCGTCCTGGGGGGCCGTCCAACTCGCGCAGATCGTTTGCGTTTCGCCCGGGGGAACATCCTGCGCGAAAATGTCGTGCGCATCGAAGATCGCCTGCTGCTGGTGGTCGCGTTTATCCTCGGGAGCAAAGTGAATATTGAGCCACTGCTCCATGGTCGTCCAGTAATTCGTCAAGTTGAACGCGTGGCTGTTCCAGACGATGACTCCCTGCATCGGCAGGACCGAGTAGACGCCCGTCGGAAAATAGTTCACGTAGTAGGATTCCTGGGACCCGCTGAACGAGGGAAAGGTGGATCCCTGCAAGTTGACACCGCCGGCCACCAGGTCGCTCGGGCCGTAGTTGGCGACACACGCCACGGATGACACCACTTCCCCGGCGCAGTTGTCGTGGGCCCCGGGCAAGAATCCGGCTGAAGTGTCCGTCGGGTCGCAGGCGTCTCCCTTTTCGTAGTGACTGACATCCGGGATAAAGGATCCTGGGACCGGGGTCACAATCATGGTCGGCTTCTTGTAGGTAAAATCGCCGAAACCGCGGTTGTTCGGCGATAGGTCCTCGACTTCGTAGTCGCCGGTGTAGAGATGGATGATGCTGTGATGCGATTGCGCATCCTGCTTCAAGACCTCCCGGTTGTAGTAGAAGCACTTTTCGGAGGGATTGTTTGGCCCGAAAACTCCGGAACAATCGACCTGCATCTCGGGAGGCACCACGCCGTTCTCGGTGAGGTCGTAGTAGGTTGCGACGCAGATCTCGTCCTCGCTATTGGGAGGAAGATCCCAGGGTGGCATCACGAACTGAACCCCCTTCCCGCGCCGGGGGGTGGGAAGCGGCGTCGACTTGAGAGGGGTGGGATCCGGCAGGCAGGCGGAGAACAGCTCGGCCGTTTCGTCGACGATCACCGCGTTGCCATTGGAATCGTTCTCGTCCGGGGCCCCCGCAAGGACCCATTTCTCCATGGCTGCGTACAGGTCTTCGGAAAGCCCTCCGGGCGGCATCGGGCCACCGTGCCCCGAAGGCAGCGGCGTTCCGTGGGCCGCGGCCTTGAGCTTGTCCATGAGGTAGCTGTCCCGGACTTCGTGGGGAAACACGTAGACCCCGTCGTGAAAAAAGTTGTTGGACTCGACGTTGACGAGGTTTCGGTGGATGTTCTCAGGCCGGAGATCGAGCCCTCCTGCGGCCCCACCCGGCTGGCGATCGTCGTGGCAGGACTGGCATCCGTCAAAGACGAGCCCCTTGATCGCTCCGAAAGTACTGCCGAACTGTGGCTGGCCGGCGCAGACGAGTTCTTCGCACGTGTCGCTGCACGTGTCCGCTTCGTCGAGGTTTCCGTCGTCACACGCCTCGCCGAGTTCACGAAGCCCATTGCCGCAGATCGGCTCAGGACAATCCGCAGTCGCCGAAGCGTCCACCGCCCGGTAGTGCCCCGGCTGCTGAATGTCGACAGCCGGGCTGGTTTGATCCGAAGCGAGAGCGCAATACCACTCGTCCTGGAGCTTGAAGTGCACCCAGAGTCCGTCGAGCACTCCTTCGGGTGCCCAGGCCCAGTTCTCGCCCCCGGCTTCCATGGCAATCCCACCGGACCGCAACTCGACCGACTTCACTCCGCCGCGGCTCCCGGTCGGATCGCTGTACTGGTAGGACGAACCTCCTTCGCCGACGACGGCCGACCACATCGAAGGATCGAGTTCGATCCTCTCGGTGCGCCCCGAACTGGAGTTCACGCCGCGCACGAGGAGGGCGCTCGTATCATTCCTTGGGTCGTGCCCACCGGCCAGGACGTTTTGCCCCGAGGTCTCAAAGCGGAACAAGCGATCGGCCGGGGCGCCCGCCGTCCTGAGTTCGACCATGTCCAATTGAACCGGGTCGTTCGTCTCGTGGCCGACGGCCGGCAACGAGGCGGCCAGCACCAGAACCACTAGGGAAAGTCGGGTGCGCAGCCGTTGAAGAAGTCTCTCGGATCTTTTCCGAGCATTCTTCGGCATCTTCATCTCGTCCAACGGCTCCATTCAGCTCGGCCTTCCAAAATCGATTCCGAGTCTCGTCCCCCGGCGCGTAGAGGCTCTCGACTGTCGGTGGGGTCAATCGGTGAAGGTAACCGATCAAGGCTACAGAGCCGCATCCGGCGCGCGAAGTTCCGCCCGGGGGACACCGCCTTCTCGCACGCGAACGCGTGGCCCCGATGAGCCCGAAAGCTCCCCCGGGGGAGGACTCAGTCGCCCGATTCCGATCCCGTGTACCACCAGGCCCAGAGAAGAAAGAGTGCCTGGAAGGGAAGCCTCACGTAGTTGAAGACCGGGTCGCCGGTGCCGGGTCCATCGATGCCGACGTTCTCCAGGGCCACGTAGAGGTTCGCCGGAAAAACGGCGATCAGCAGCGCGATGATGCCCCACGCCGCGAACGCTCGAACCCGCGGATCGAGCAGGAAGACGCCGAGCACGATCTCGGCCAACCCGGAGATCACGTTCAACCACTCGGGGTTCGGCAATCCCGGGGGCATGATGGCCACATAGAAGCCGGGATTCATCAAGTGGTTGAAGCCGGCCAGCGCATAGACCACCGCCATGACCCACAAAAGCAGATGCTTGATCCGACTCACGTCCTTATTGTGACCCCTCGCTGGCGAAAATCCAGCCCCGGGTACTGGTCGAATCCCGATAGACTCCCGAGCATGGAAAAAACCATTGTCTACGACATGCGGGCTCCGGCTTTCGGGGCCAGGGCGGGCGATCTCTACGAGGCCGCCCTGGACCAGGTGGCGTGGGCGGACGAAATGGGCTTCGACTTCGTCGGGCTCGGCGAACATCACGCCGCCGAGGACGGCTACAACCCCTCCCCTCTTATCCTCGCCAGTGCCATGGCCGCGCGCTCGAAGCGCATTGGGCTTCGCACCTCGGTTCTGCTCGCCCCCTTCTACGATCCCATCAAGCTCGCCGAAGACGCCGCCGTCACGCAGATTCTCAGCGGCGGTCGCCTCGTTTTGGGCATCGGTGGAGGGTACCGACCGGCCGAGTTCGCGATGTTCGGGCGCGCCCTGGCGGACCGCTGGAAGACCATCGGCGATGTCTGCCAACTGCTTCGCCTGGCGTGGACGGGCGAGCCCTTCAAGTGGAAGGGACGCCCCTGTCACGTCACGCCACGACCGGATCCACCGCCTTCGATTCTCCTCGGAGGGAGTTCAGCCGCCGCGGCGCGCCGGGCTGCGCGTATCGCCGACGGTTGGTTGCCGCCGCTCGAGCCACGACTTTGGAAACCGTACCGCGAGGAATGCGTGCAACTGGGAAAGCCGGATCCCGGACCCTATCCCAACCAGGGACCCATATTTCTCTGGGTCAGTCGCGACCCCGCCGCCGACTGGGAGTGGCTGCTTCCCCACGTCGCGCACCAGATTCGCTCGTACGGCGAGTGGACCGTCGAAGCTTTCGGCGCAGCCGCCGGTCCATTCAAGGGCGAACTCGACCCCGAGGCCATTCGTCGCAATCCCGCCTATCGGGTGGTCACCCCGGAGGATGCGCTGGCGGTGGCGGAAGAACTGGGACCGAACGGCGTATTCCACCTGAATCCACTGCTCGCTGGAATCGATCCTTCGCGGGCGCGCCGAATGCTCGACCTCTACGAGAGCGAAGTGGACCCCTACCTCCCCCGATGAGCGCTCGACCCGGTTCCCTCAGCACCTCACACCACCCTTTCATCTGTTAGAGTTTTACTGCGCCTTCAATCCACCCCGCCGAGGAATCCCATGACCGAACCTCCCGCCTCCCTCACGGCGCCGCACCATCTCGCCTATACCTACAAGCGGTCGCTCGGGCCGGTGCTTGGCGCATTCTTCAACGGCCTGCGGGAGCGACGCATCCTGGGCGTCCGGCGAGCCAATGGCGGAGTCCTGGTTCCGCCCAAGGAATATGACCCGGAAAGCGGTGAATCCATCGACGAGATGGTCGAAGTGTCGGACGAAGGCACGGTCGCCAGTTGGGCCTGGGTGAACGCGCCGCGAGCCCACCAGCCCCTGGACCGCCCGTTCGCCTACGCCCTGATCCTCCTCGACGGAGCGGAAACACCGCTCCTGCACATCATCGACGCCCCCAACGAGTCCGACATCAAGACAGGCATGCGCGTTCGAGCACGCTGGGCGGACGAGACCTCGGGCTCCATCCTGGACATCGCCTGCTTCGAAGCCGACGATGGTTCCAAGCCCCAGCCCAAGCCTGCTGCGAAGGCCGACGGGGGCGATCCCATCGAGATCCTGCGAATTCCCGTCGAACTCGACTACACGTACTCGGCGGGGCAATCGGCTTCCCGCTTGCTTCGCGGGCTCGCCGAAGGACGCTTGATCGGGCAACGCTGCCCCGTCGATGGAAAGGTCTATTTTCCCTCGCGCGGCTCGTGCGCCAAGCACGCCGTACCGCTCTCCGGCGACCCCGTCGAACTCACCGACCGCGGCACGCTCGTCACCTTCTCCATCAATCGCGTTCCCTCCGAGAACATCAAGCTCGAGCTTCCCTACGCCGCCATCCAGGTGGTACTCGACGGAGCGGACACGACCTTTTTCCACGTCCTGGGGGAATGCAACATCGAAGACGTTCGCATGGGGATGCGGGTCCAGGCGGTATGGAAACCGCGAGAGGAATGGGACCAATCCGTCGGAAACATTCTCTACTTCAAGCCCCTGGACGAAGCCGACGCGGATTTCGACAGCTACAAGGAGCACATCTGATGCGCGATGTTGCCGTCGTCGGGTTTACGCAATCCAAGGTCTCCCGGCGCGAATTCGACCGAAACGAAACCGAGATCCTGATGCCCGTGATCCAGGAATTGAAGAAGGAGATGAATCTCGAAAACACCGACATCGACTTCATCTGCTCGGGAAGCAGCGACTACCTGGCGGGGCAGTCCTTTGCGTTTGTCGCGGGCCTCGACGCGGTCGGTGCCTGGCCCCCGGTTTCCGAATCCCACGTCGAAATGGACGGGGCCTGGGCCCTCTACGAGGCCTGGGTCAAGATGCAGATGGGCTACGCCGACATCTCGCTCGTGTACGGATTCGGCAAGCCGTCCATGGGGGACCTGCCCCATACCATGGCGCTTCAACTCGATCCCTACGCGGTCATGCCGCTCTGGCCGGACGCGGTCAGCATGGCGGCGCTGCAGGCGCGCTTGTGCCTCGACGGAAACGTCTTCGACGAGCGCGCCATGGCCGACGTCGCCGTCCGAGACCGCTCTCACGCGAAAAACAATCCTTTCGCCCAGGTGTCGGGAGACTTCGAAGCCGACGCACTGCTTGCCGAACCGTACCTCGTCTCCCCCCTGCGCAAACACGATTGCTCGCCCATCTCCGACGGAGCCTCCGCCATCATCCTGGTCGCCGGAGATCGAGTCGGTGAATTCTGCGATCGCCCGGCGTGGATCCGGGGGTTCGAACACATCGTGGAGCCGCAAGACCTCGGCGCTCGAGACCTGACACAATCGCGCTCGACCGCCATCGCGGGCGAGAAGGCCGGTGTCGGGAAGGACAAGGTCGATGTCGCCGAGATCTACGCCCCTTTCTCCCACCAGTCGATCCTGGTCGAACGCGCTCTTGGCGTCGGGCCCGAAACGACGCTCAACCCTTCGGGCGGAGCGCTTGCTGGAAATCCGATCATGGCCACGGGTTTGTCTCGCATCGGAGAGGCCGCGGCCCAGGTCTGGAACGGCACGGCCGACCGCGCTGTCGCCCACGCCACCTCGGGCCCGTGCCTGCAACAGAATCTCGTCTGCGTCCTGGAGGGAAACTAGTCATGGCAGAACGCTGCGGAGTGGTCGGGATCGGCCAGACGAACTACGAGGCCAGTCGAGTGGATCTATCGATGGCCGGAATTCTTCGCGAAGCGGCTCAACGCGCTCTCGATGACGCCGAACTCACGTGGAAAGACATCGACGCCGTCGTCATCGGAAAGGCGCCGGACATGTTCGAAGGCGTCATGATGCCCGAGCTCTTTCTCGCGGATGCCGTGGGCGGTGCATACAAGCCGATGCTGCGAGTCCATACCGCGGGGAGTGTCGGCGGTTCAACGGGAATCGTCGGCGCCAGCCTCGTTCAGTCGGGCGTACACGACCGTGTCCTCGCCGTGGCTTTCGAGAAACAGTCCGAGAGCAACGCGATGTGGGCCCTGACCGTCTCGATGCCCTTTTCGGTAGCGGTCGTCGCCGGCGCCGGTGGTTTCTTCGCACCGCTGATCCGGGGCTACATGCGGCGCTCGGGGGCCCCCGAGGACACGGGCATCCGCGTGGCTCTCAAGGATCGTCTCAATGCCCTGAAAAATCCCTACGCGCACGTCAAGATGGAAGACGTGAGCTTCGAGCTGATCTCCGATTCCCCGATGCTCTGGGACCCGGTGCGCTACCTCGAGACCTGTCCTTCATCGGACGGCGCCTGCGCAATGATTTTTGCCAACGAAAAACTCGCCTCGAAGGCGCCGACCCGCCCGGCGTGGGTACACGCCACGGAGATGCGGAGCGAGCCGACGGCCTTCTCTGGACGCGACCAGGTGATGCCCCAGGCCACCCTGGACAACGCGGCCGCACTCTACAAGAAGGCCGGGATCACCAACCCGCGCCAGGAACTCGACTGCGCAGAGATCTACGTCCCCTTCAGCTGGTTCGAACCGATGTGGCTCGAGGGCATGCGCATCACCGATATCAACGAGGGCTGGAAGATGACCTACGAGGGCGCCACCGCTCTCGACGGCGACTTCCCCATCAACATGTCCGGAGGGGTGCTCTCCTCGAACCCCATCGGCGCCTCGGGCTTGATTCGTTTCGCCGAAAGCGCCCTCCAGGTGCGCGGCCAGGCGGGCGACCACCAGGTGGACGGCGCGAAGAAGGCCTTGGGACACGCCTACGGCGGCGGGTCGCAATACTTCTCCACCTGGATCGTCGGCAGCGAAAAGCCCTAGCCTCCCCCGGGCCACGGATCGTGCACCGCTCCCTAGGAAACGATCGAACAGCCCTGGCATCCATGGTGCTGGGCCTCTCGCTCGTTCTGACCTCAACGATTTTTACCTTCGCGGCACGCGGGGAGCCCACTCGCGTTCTCGTCATCGGGGACTCGCTCAGCACCACGGGAGATCGGTACATCAGCGGGGACCGGAAGGGAAAGTCCTTCGCGGAACAACTCGAGATCGACCTGGGGGGCGGCTACGAATTCATCAACGTCGCGTGCCCGGGGACCACCGCCATCGCCTGGTCCCTCAGCAACCCCAGCGGTTTCTGTGTTCCGCACCCCTGGGACGCCTTTTCGAACGGAATTCTTCGCGATCGCGCGCTTTCCCAGTTGCCCGTCGACATCGCCACCGTACTTCTCGGAACCAACGACGCCGTCCGCCGGCAAGAATCCGGGTACATTTCGGCCGAGGCGTATGGAGAGACCCTGGACGAGATCGTCGGGGCACTGCTGGAGGGAGGGGCCGGGAAGGTTGTCCTCATGACCCCTCCCGACATCGACAACCCCGAGGCCCGTCGCCGAATGCTGGCCTACCGCGACCAGATTCTCTCGCGATGCGGCTCTTCGGATCGACTGGTCTGCGGCCCGGACTTCTTTACCCTCCTCGACCTCGATACGGATTTCGCGACGGGCGACGACCCGCTTCGCCCGGGACAGGATCCCAGCCAGAGCGACATCCATCCGAACGCCCGTGGCCACGCTCGCATGGCCAAAGCGCTCGGAGAGACCCTTCGCCAGGTCGTTGAAACCCGCGCCGGCATCGCCCCCGTCGTTTCGGTGGCCGCACTCGTCGCGCTGGCGCTCTTTGTCTTCTGGGTCGCGAGAAAACCCCGACGGCCGTCGTCGCGACCGCCCGGAGGCTGAACCGGCGAGTTCGGGCGTTCCCGAACCGCCGCCGGAAACCCCTACCCCGTGGAATCCGGGATCCGGGCGAGGGCTTCGCTCGCCTTCCAAAGCCGGGCCGCCATCTCGTCGTCTCGCCCGCGCGCTCCCGGTCGCTTCGACTTCCGCCGGGCCCAGTAGGCGCCGTTCGTTTCCTGGACGCCGGCGTCGCAAACGAGAAAGACCACCGTGTCGGCGCCCTTTTCGGGACTCGAAAAGAGCGGGCGAACCGCGTTCCAGGCCACGCGCAACCATCCCGTGTTGTTCATCCCGAGGCCAGTGCGTATGACTCCAGGGTGAAGACTGTGCGCGACCACGCCGGTCCCTTCGAGCCGACGGGCGAGTTCCCGCGTGAAGAGAACATTGGCGAGTTTCGTATGGCTGTACTGCACGAGACCCTGGTACGCGTGAGACTGGCAACCGAGATCATCGAGCCGGATCCGGCCCGTGCGATGCCCCGCCGAGGCCACGGTGATCACGCGTGCGGGCGCACTCTCAAGAAGACGCGGCCGAAGCAGATGCGTCAGGAGAAAAGGTGCAACGTGGTTCACCGCAAGGGTCGACTCGATTTCATCGACGGTCTGGGTCCGTTCGAAAAAAACTGCCGCCGCATTGTTCACGAGCACATGAAGCGGCTCGTTTCGAGCGAGAAATTCCGCCGCGACCGCGCGAATCTCCTCCTGGGACGAAAGATCCGCCAGGAGAAGTTCCAGTCGACCCGCCCCCGGCGTTGCACGACACAGGTCCAGGGCGGCCTCCCCGCGCTGGGCATCCCGGCAGAGCAGCCAGAGATTCGCACCCCGCGCGGCGAGGGCCCGTGCGGTGGCCAACCCGACGCCAGAACTCGCGCCCGTAATCAACACGTTCCGACCTTGAATCGTCCACGGACTCCCCCCGCGGTCGGCCGGGGCGGGTCTCATCTCGCGAGCTGCCACTCTGCCGTCTTGAGAAGCCGCTCCATGAAAGAAGTCTCGTAGGCTTCTTCAGGCGCTTCGCGAACCAACCGGTCGAGCGCTTCGGCATCTTTGCCCACGAGGATCCTCCAGCGCTCTTCGCGCACACCATCGAGAATGATTGCCGAAGCTTCGGATGCCGTCATGGGGGCCTTGTCCCTGAAGTCTTCGGCGCGTTGAATCACCGCCTGGCGGATCTGGTCGTTGGTGGCGTTCTGCACGGGCATCCCCATGCGGATGAGGCGTTCGCGAAACTCCTCCACCTGCTCGTCGCTCATTTCCTTGATGTCGTTGCCCAGGATCCGACCCGAGTTGAACACGATCGAAGTTCCGATGTGACCGGGCATCACCACCGAGACCTTCACGTGCGGAGCATTCATGCGAAGGTCGGTAACCAGGGCCTCGGTGAATCCCTTGACCGCGAACTTTGCAGCGCTGTACGCGGTGTGAGATGTCATCGGTCCGAGCGAAGCCCAGAACCCGTTCACGCTACTGGTGTTGACGAGGTGCCCCTCCTGGCTTTCGACGAGAAGGGGAAGAAACGCCCGGGTTCCGTAGTAGACCCCGTACCAGCACACCGCGAAAGTCTTTTCCCAGGCCTCGCGTTCTTCATCGAGGACACTCCCTCCGCCGCCGATGCCCGCGTTGTTGAAGACGAGGTTCACGTGCCGGGTTTCGTGGTCGGCGACCACGGCGTCTCGAAAGGCAAGCACCTGGTCCTCCTCGGAAACGTCCGCGACAAAGGAGGTCACGCGGGTTCCCTGGGGTGCCTCGGACAGGGCGAGCGCCTGGGTCCGCTCCATTTCTTCTGCCAACACGTCGCACATCGCCACGTGGCAGCCTTCGGCCGCGAGTTGGCGGACGAGTTCTCTCCCCATCCCCGTTCCGCCACCGGTCACCACCGCGATCTTTTCGCGGAAATCCTTCATTTTCGTAGCCTCCTCTCGACGCGCACTCCGTAGGATACCCGGTCTTTCGAAGGACGTGCGATCCAAGCGAGCGCCCCGCGAACGTCTTCAGGAAAACACGACCGTCTTGTTCCCGTGAACACAGACCCTGTGTTCCAGGTGGAGACGAACGGCATCGCCCAGCACCACGCGTTCGACGTCCCGCCCCCGCCGCGAGAGCTCCTGGACGCTGTCGCGATGAGAAACCGGCGCGACCCCCTGGGCGATGATGGGGCCCTCGTCGAGGTCTTCGGTGGCGTAGTGGGCCGTCGCCCCGATCAGCTTGACTCCACGGTCGTACGCTTGCTGGTAGGGCTTGGCCCCTACGAAAGCGGGAAGAAAGGAGTGGTGGATGTTGATGATCTGGCGGTCGTAGTGACGAATGAAATCACCACTTAGAACCTGCATGTACCGAGCCAGCACGACCAGGTCGATTCCGATTTCGTCGAGAAGGGCCCGTTCGCGCGCCTCTTGCTCGGCCTTGTTCGCCTTGGTGATGGGAAATACGTGAAAGGGTATGCCGAACTGCTGGGCGATCGGCTCGAGGTCGCGGTGATTGCTCAGGATCACGGGAATTTCGCAGGCCAATTCGCCGGAACGGTGGCGCAACAGAAGGTCGTACAGGCAGTGGTCAAAGCGAGAGACCATCACGGCCACCTTCGCAACGCGTTCACCCGGGTGGAGAGTCCACGTCATGTCAAACCGATCCGCAGCCGTTGCAATGGCGGCCCGAACCGAATCCAATCCCGTCTGGACACCAAGCCGATCGAAGCAGATACGCTGGAAGAACATCCCGTTCGCCGAGTCGGTGTACTGGTCGGACTGGGTGATGTTGGCCTCCTGCGAATGCAGAAGCTGCGCCAACGTCGCCACGATTCCCGGGCGATCGGGACAACTCACGACAAGGGTGGCACGGGTCACATCTCCCCCTTCCAAGGGCGGTTTCGGCCCAGCGAGGATACCCGGGAGCCACGGGCGCGCACTCCCTCGGGTGGGCCACCCCCGCTTGCCCCTTCCCTGTGGACCGGCCTACGATTGTGTCCAGGAGCCGCCATGACCCACGACACCCCCTTTCACACCGCCAGCGATCTCGATTTCCCCATCATCGATGCCGACGCCCATGTCCAGGAGCCGCCGGACCTGTGGCAGAGCCGCGCCCCGGCCAAGTGGAAGGAGCGCGCGCCCCGGGTCGCCCAGACCGAGCACGGAGATTTCTGGCTTTTCGACGGGGGCCGCGAGAAACAACCCGTGGGCTTCACCGTCGCGGCCGGGCTTTCGTACCTCGACTACAAGCCCTTTGGACGCAGCTATGAAACGATCCGACCCGGCTTCTACCAGACCAAGGAGCGACTCGAGGACATGACCATCGACGGCATCTACGCCCAGGTCCTGTACCCGAGCGTCACGCTGATGGGAGCCAAGACCTACGGGGAAGAACCCGAACTCCAACGCTTCTGCGTACGCGCCTACAACGAGTGGCTGTCGGAATTTTGCGCCGACTCCGACGGCCGCCTGGTTCCCCAGGCCATCATTCCAACAACGGGCGTGAAAGACGCGGTGGAGGAACTCCGTTGGGCCCTGGACCATGGCCACAAGGGCGCACTGATCTCGCGAATGCCGACCGGCGAATTCGAATATTCTGCGGAGGACGACCCGTTTTTCGACCTCGCCAACGAGGCGGGAATTCCCGTCGCGGTGCACATCGGAAGCTTCCTGCGACCCAATCCTTCGGAGCAACGCCGGAGCTTCCAGGATCTCGGCTTCCTCGGTTCCGCCGGGGCCATCAAGGCAGGCTCCCACACCCTTCCCGTCGCCTCGGACCTGATCTTCACGGGCTTCTACGAAAAATTCACGAAGCTCAAGATCGTACTGGTCGAAGCGAACATCGGATGGATTCCGACGCTGCTCGAACAGACCGACGACATGTTCCTCCGCTTCCGATTTTTTACCGAAGCCACGCAGAAGATGTCCCAGATGCCGAGCACGGTATTCCACCGGCATTTCTGGGCCACCTTCATGATGGATACCGTGGGGGTTGAACTCCGTCACCGAATGAACATTGATCACCTCATGTGGTCGACGGATTATCCCCATAGCGGAAGCGACTGGCCCAACTCCCGGGTCACGATCGAGCGGGTCTTCGACGGTCTCCCGAAGGCGGACGTGAAGAAGATGCTTCACGACAACGCGAAGGCACTCTACGGGCTCGACCACATCCCCGAATCCCTGGAAAATTGATCAGGGACAACCGATCCACGAAGAGCCCCCGCGCTTGTACGCGGAGGCTCTTCGAAAGACTGGCGCGCCCGGCACGACTCGAACGTGCGACCCTCAGCTCCGCAAGCTGATGCTCTATCCAACTGAGCTACGGGCGCCTGTCTTTCGGGGGGCGCGAGTCTAGCGCCCCTCGGCCCATCCTTCACGGCGATCGACGAGACCACGACAGTCCCCGGATCCGGCGATACACTGCAGCCCCGATGAGCGCACGCAGCCGGACCCGGGGCTTACCCCTTGCCCTTCTCCTTGGGGTCGCGTGCCTTTTGGCCTCTCCCCCGGCCCTCGCAGAAGACGAACTCCTCCCCGAGGCCTCGGAGGTCGAACAGGCCCTACCCCAGGGAGGCTCGTTGACGGGTCGCGAGATCTACGAGCGCTTCCTGAAGAACCGGAATCGCGAAAATTTTCAACAACTCCGCGTGATCTCGAGAGATCCCGGCGGAAGCGAACAGATCACGCGCTTCAACACGAGCGTCAGCGACTTTAGAGACGAAAACGACAAGGCGACCGACGGCATCCTTGCGAAGATGCTGGTTCAGGTCTCGCATCCTTTCGACATGAGGCATACGGCATACCTGATGATCGCAAAGGATCCGGGACCCGATGACGAATTCGCCTACCAGCCCAGCCAGCGCAGGGTTCGTCGGGTAGATCTCAAAAACACCACCCTGCTCGGAACCGACTACACCTTCAACGACATTGCGTTCCAGGCCATCGAGGATGCGGACTACCTCCGGCTTCCGGACGAGACCCTCGACGGCGTACCCGTTTACGTCGTGGAAACCAACGTCAAGGAAACCATCGACGTAAGGTACCACCGAACGAGAATGTACATGGAGAAGGAGCACTACATTCCGCTCCGAGTCCGCTATTGGGATGACTACGGTGTAGAAGTGAAGGAGATGACTGCAGCGAGAAAATCGATTCGTTCCTTCGGTGAACTCTGGATTGCGACGGAAACGACCATGCGAGATCTCCGCCAAAACACGCAATCGACCCTCTTCGTCGAAGACGTGGACACGGAGCCCAACTTTCACCCGAGACTCTTCAGCGTGACGCTACTCTACAAGGGAAAGTAGTTCTCACTACGCCCGCATACGCACCAGGAGTGCCGGTAGCAGCAGGAGATCCGTCACCAGGCAGAGACCCATGGTGAGCGCGGTGAGATACCCGAACTCGCGCAGGGTCGCGAACCCCGATACGAGCATTACCAAGAAACCTACGACCAGCATGACGCTGGTCATGAAGACCGGCCTCCCCACCTGCCGGATGCATCCAGAAGCCGCTTCTTCGGGGGTGGCGCCGCGGGTTCGGCGATCTCGGTAAGCCACGAGGAAGTGCATCGTGTCGTCGATTGCAATTCCGAGGGCGATGCTTCCGATCAAACTCGTGGGGAGTGAGAGTGGGGCGATCCCCAACCCGAGTATTCCGAAGAAGACCACCACGGGGATGATGTTCGGAACCATCGCGATCAGGCCTGTGCGGATCGAGCGAAATACCACGCAGATCAGGACCAGGATACTGATCGCCGCAAAGCCCACCTGGGTTGCCTGGTTTTCCGCAATACCGTCTGCACTGCGGTTCAGCAGGATGGAATTTCCCGTCACAGCAGTGGTAAATCCGTCCGGCAGATCCGCATTGGCCAGAACTCCGTGAATTCGCTCCTCCAATGCCCGTATCTTCGCGGAGCCCGCTTCGCCGGTTCGGACGATTAGGTTGATACGGCTGTGGTTCGACGTAGAAAAACGACGCAGCTTGGGCTTCGGGAGGAGAAACGTTGCTTCGGCGATCCCTTCCCGGGTATCCGGTATGACGTACTGTGAATCGTCGTCTTCCATCATTGCGCGATTGACCCGGCGGATGAAATCCACCGAAGAAAGTACTTCCGTAACGCCCGGAAGGGCTTCGAGTCGCGACTGGAGGTCGGCGATCTTGTTCAGCGTCTCGGGCTTTCGAAATGCCCCCTCGTCGTGTCCGGCGATCGGCCAGTAGACCGGGATGACTCCGGTGAGTAGACGGTTGACCGCCAGAAAATCCTGGCGCACCGGCGAATCTCGGACAAAGAACGTGATGACATCGGTGTCGATGGAGATACGAGGAATCGTGAAAGCGGACCCCGCGACCAATATCCCCGCGATCGCCAGGATGCTGCCCGATCGTCCAATGGCCAACCGCTCCACCTTGACGAGAACTTGGTCCAGCCACGCGTTGAAGGGTCTCTCCCCCAGTGTTTTTAACTCGCGGCGTCCGCGCACGGGAAGAAGAACGAGAGCCGCCGGAACACCCGTAAGGGAGATCAGGGTTACCGAAGCAACGCCCACGATGGAAAACACTCCCAAATCGTTCGTGGCCGGTATGTCGGTGAGAAGCAGGGCGGCAAAGCCGATACACGTGGTTAGACCCGCCATCAAGACGGGGGTGCGGGCGTACTCCAGGCAATCGAGGACCACGGGGCGAGACTCATCGGCCTCGGCGGCGAT
>JAZAOF010000008.1:0-5052 GCA_036228265.1 Myxococcota bacterium
AGCCGGGGTGGGCGCCAGGGGCTGGGCGCGGCGGGGGCCCCGGGGCACGAGGACGCCGGGGTTCGGAACCCGGTCGCCGGCGCGGGACCGAAAACCGCAGATCGTCACCAGGCAGGCGAGCAGATATTCCGAGAGCGTGCCTCGGGGCGACATGTTCGATCCCGTTCCGGCACTTGCGCCGCCGGTGTGGCTCTTCGCAAACATCCGCGCGGCTCGGACGAGTTGATCCGCGGGGATGTCGGCGCGCTGCTCCACGTAACCCGGTGTGAACGGTTCGACGTGGCGGCGGAGCGCTTCGAGGTTTTGGGCGTTCTCGTCGACGAATTCCTTGTCGTGGAGATCTTCATCGAGAACGACTCGAATCATTCCGGCCAGCACCGCGGCATCTTCCCCGGGAACGGGTTGAAGGTGGAGGACCGCCTTTTTCGCGGTTTCGGTCCGCCGCGGATCGATCACGATGAGTTGGATGCCGCGCTTTACCGCGCGATGCAGGTGATAGTTGGGGTTGATGGTCGGGACCCCGCCAAGACCGGAGACCGCCGGGTTGGTTCCAATGAAAAGCCATGTGTCGGCGGTTGCAAAGGGCGGGCTTCCACCGTGCCATCGACCGTGTAGAGCCTGGGCGAGAAGTTTCCCGGGTTGATCGATCGAGCCACAGCTAAACGACATGGGAGAGCCAAGTGCGTTCATGAAGGACCCCGCCAGCATGCTGGCCGGCGGTGCGAGGGCGTAGGTCCCGAGGTAGAGAGCCACCGAGGATGGGCCATGCTCAGCGACGATCGCCTGCAAGCGGCTGGCAATTCCGGAAATGGCCGTTTCCCGGGAAACGGACTCGAATTCGTCACTGCCCGCTTTGCGGAGCGGTTTGAGCAAGCGATTCGGTCCGTACAAGTGGGTCGCGATGTCGCGGCCTTTCGAACAGGTGTAGCCGTGGGATGCGGGATTGTCCTTGTCGCCGATAAGACGGACGACCCGGCCGTCCTCGATTTCCATGAAGACGCCACAGGAAATCATGCAGGTCCGGCAGATTCCGCGCGTTTCGGGTCTTCTTGTCGAGTGAGCCACGCCTTCCTCCTCGAGATTCACGAAAACATCGAGCGCCTATCCGATGATAGAATGTCAGACAGGGACGTATCGGACAAGGATCCACGCGCGTAGTCTCCAGCAGAGACCGGAACAAGCGGATCGGGTGCTGAAGGTTTCTTCGAACTCGAACCAGGGTGCGAGGTTGGACTCATGGAAGGGCAGCGCTGGAATCCGGAGGAGTACGCGCGAAACGCGCGTTTTGTTTCGGACCTGGGAGAACCGGTTCTCGACTTGTTGGCGCCGGTTGCGGGGGAGCGGGTACTCGATCTCGGATGCGGAGACGGGGTCCTGACGCGAAAGATTCGCGAAGCGGGTTGTGCGGTTGTGGCTGTGGATTCGAGCCTCGAACAGGTGGCTGCGGCTCGGGCGCAGGGTCTCGACGCGCGCGTGGAGAATGCCGAAAGCCTTCCCTTCGACGGGGAGTTCGAGGCGGTGTTCAGCAACGCGGTGCTGCACTGGGTGAAGGATCACGACGCGATGCTCGAGGGAGTATCGCGCGCCCTGGTGCCCAGCGGGCGGTTCGTGGCAGAACTCGGTGGGGCGGGATGCGTCCAGGAGATCCGCTCGGCGCTCCACGCGAGCTTGAACGGGCGCGGCGTGGATGCCGTTGCTCTCGACCCGTGGTTTTTCCCTACTCCCAGCGAGTACGAGGTTCTTCTTTCCCGTCACGGCTTCACCGTCGACTCTCTCGAACTGTTTCCTCGCCCGACGCCACTCCCGGGGGACGTTTCGGGTTGGTTGGAAACGTTCGCGAAGCCCTTTCTCGGCGGGGTCCCCGAGCACGAGCGCCGGAACGTGATCGACGAGGTTCGGGAATCTCTACGCCCGAAGCTCTACGCGACGGGCCAGGGATGGGTGGCAGACTACGTGCGGCTGCGTTTTCGTGTCCGAAGGGCCTAGGGTCGCCCTGGGGGCCGAGATATTGGAATGTCGCGTTTGTGAACGGAACCCGTTCATCGGGTAGGATGAGGAACATGAGCCACGTTTCCAAACCGCCCGAGCTGCTTCGCGATGTCATTCCGGATGTCGAGAAGGTCGTCGAGATTCTGGAGGCGAATGTTCCCTATACGCCCCTGGGCGGGTGGTTTTGGCCCGGGGAAGATGGCGAAGTTGCGACGCGTTCCCTGTGGTTCCAAAACGACTGGGTTCACGAGGACCTGAAGGTGCCCGGGGCCGAAATTTTCCTCGAACACGAGGCGGTGACTGCTGCGGCTCGGCGTTTCTACGACGCGGAAATCATCGTGCCGCATACGCTCTACGTCAATGTCATGGGGCCGATTGAAAGGTGTGGACCGGCGCACACCGACAACCCGTTTTTCCAGGGCCGCAGCCGGGTGAATACGCCGATGCAGCTTCTGCGGACGATGTTCTGGTCCGGGCTCTTTGATCGCTGGGCGATTCGCCAGGCCACATCGATCTGGTGGATGAACGACGTCGAGGGTGGGGGGCTCAAATATTGGCCGGACGGTCCCGATCGATCTCCCCAGAGACACGTTGGAGAGATGGCGAACACGGCCCTGGTGGGGGACAACCACGGGATGTTTCACCAGGTGGAGGCCGTGGGTCCCTTTGAGGAAGGTACGCCTCTCGTCACGGGCCGCGCGGAGCTGGCTCCCGAGGCCAACGGAAGCGGCGACTGGGTTGTCACGGACCGCGGAGAGATCTGCTACCGGGCACCGCTCGAGCACTTCCGGGTCAGCGTCCTCTGGAAGGCCCACGTCTACAAAAACGAGGAAGAACGTCGCACGCTGGAAGCGTCGCCGCTCTCTCTCGAAGACGTGGCGCGAATCTTCGCCGAGGACCTTTCGGAGAAGGGATCGGACCTTCGTCTCGACCTTGAGCGCCTCGACGATCCGGCCCACATTGCCGCCTTTGCGGAAGTCTACCCGGAGGCGAGGCCCATCGAAGCGGGTCCGTCGCTTTTCGACGCCTACAGCTGAGCCGACGGAGACGCTCCAGCGGTAGAGAGTTCGTCCTCCCGTCGCTCGATGCGCGCGACGATCTGCTCCAGGGTTTCGTTCTCACAGGCCTCCGGAAGGGAGAGGAAGTCGGCCCGGCCGAGCGCTTCACGAAGGGGGAGATCCGGCAGTCCGGAGTCTCGGAGCGCGTGGAGCAGCTTGAGGGTACGGAAACCATCGAAGCCATCCTGCGCGCGACGCCGGACCGTGCGCCGGGGAGCCGCCAGGGCATCCGCGGCGGCGGCGAGTGCGCCGGTGACTTCGAGTGCGGCCACGAGTCGATCCGGATCGGCAACGGGGTCTCGAAGGGCTCGCTCCCGGGCCATTTCGGCCAGCGTGGCCGCGGGATCCTGCGGCAAAGGGTTTTCCGCGATCGCGGCTTCGAGCGTGTCGAGCCAAGCGCGCAGGTGGTAAAAAAGCGCGGGGTGGTAGGTCCCCCGTTCGCGTTCAGGATTTTCGAGCATGCGCCCGATCGCGGCGCCGGTCCCAAAGGGAACGCGGCCGGACACGCGGGAAGACAACTTGAGGGGCGCTCCGGGAAGCGATCGAACCCGGCCCACCTTCGCGATCTTGTTGAGCAGGTAGAAATCTTCGGCGGCGGTTCGGCGCGGGAAACCCCGAACCTGCGCGTACGCGTCGGCGCGTAGGGCGAGAGTACTCCCGATCGAGTGAAACGCGTACTTCGAGCCCGCAAAGCCCAGGCCGGTTACGTAGTAGCGAAGCGTCGCCTCGTATTGGAGCGCGGCCTCGTACGAGCGGGAATCGTCGCCCGGTCGATGCCGGAAGCGGTAGAGCAAGGCTCCTATTCGAGGGTCGGCGCTTTCGGGAACCTGCTGAAAGTAGTCATCGGGAAAGATGACGTCGGCATCGCTTATGTGGATCCAGGGGGAGCTCACGCGGCCCGAAGCGATCAGGGCCAGTGCGAGGTCGCCCCCGATCTTGCGGGCCAGGCCCACTCCTTGACCGGGGGGAAAATGATTGGGGTCCTTGGCGCGATCCACGACGAGAAGGTCGCCGCGTGCATGCTCGTAGAGCGCGGCGTTGGGCGAGACCATTCTAGGCGCGGATCTTTCTTGGGCGAAGGTCCGGAGTGTCTGCGTGTTGGCTCGGTGGACCCAGTTCGGTGCATCGGCAGGCGCGTTGACCACCAGGATCGTCAGCACGGGCCCGAGCGGGGAGCTAGGGATACTCGAAAGGGCCTGTACGAGTTCGCTGGTTTCCCCCGAAGCGGGGATCGCGAGCACGTGCCCGTAGGGCTGCAGACCCGCCGCGAAACTCTCGGACAGTTGGCTTTCCGGCTCCGCGTGAACGGCGAGGTACTTTCGCACGGCCTTGGCCGATGTGTTGCCCACGGGTTTTCAGTGCACGGCGGGGCGGATGGGGAGGTTCGACACGATCTCGGCCTCGCGATCCAGCAAGGTGCGTTGGCGCGCTTCTACCTCGCCCGTGTCGAAGTATTGCCGGGCGAGGCGGTAGAACATCCCGTGATGCTGGGATTCCGACCGCGCGATGTCTTGGTAGAAATCGCGGAGTTTTCCAGGGTCGAGCGCTTCGGCCACCCGTCCGAATCTCTCGCATCCCCGGGCCTCCACGATCCCGGCTACGAGCAGCCGGTCGAGAAAGTAATGCTCGGTCCCAGTTCGGATTTCCTTGCGAAGGCCCTGGATGTAGAGATCCTTGTCATCGCGGCGCAGCACGAGGTTGCGAGACTGGAGGAGCCAAAGCATCTGGTGAAAATGTTCGAGTTCGTCCCGCGCGAGCTGCGTCATCTCCTGCACCAACACCCGGCGGTCGGGATAGTGGCTGACCAGCGACATCGCGGTGGCCGAAGCCTTGCGCTCGCAACCGGCGTGATCCACGAGAAAAACGTCGAAGTCGCCGAGGACGGCCTCGAGCCATTCTGTGGAACTGGCAACCCGAAGTTTGGACACCCGCAGCCTCGTCCCGAGTGGAGGGAGTAGTCGGAAAGGGATCGTTGAGTCCCTCGGGAGCATAACGCGGGGCAGGG
>JAZAOF010000009.1:0-7936 GCA_036228265.1 Myxococcota bacterium
TGCACTACGTGCCGCGGCTTCGTATTCGAACGCTGGCCGGGGAGTCCATCCAGGGGGTCACGATCACGGACGAGGACCTCGGCGACTGGATCCTGGAACTGCTTCAGGCCGTGGCGCGAATGGGCGGCCGCGGCGCGGTGACCCTGCAGGCGTTCCTCACCCCCGAAGGGCCGGTCTTTTCGGAGATCAACCCCCGGTTCGGGGGTGGTTTTCCGCTGGCGCTAGAAGCGGGTGGACACTACCCGGAATGGATCCTGCAACTTCTCGAAGGAAAGGTCATCCCTGCGCGAATCGGCGAATACGAGAAAGGCGTGGCCATGACCCGTTATTTTTCGGAGGAGTTCACGCGGCGGCGCTCCTGAGAAAGCTGCGGGCTCAGCCGAGCCCGCGCAACGCAGCTGCCAGGCCCGGTACGTCTTCGACCTCCACATCCGCCGCATGTTCCGCCGAGGGATTTTCCTCCCCGAAATGCTCCTGCCCTAGAGACCGGACGCGGATCGTTCGCCATCCCAGTCTCCGAGGTGCAAGAAAGTCTTTCGCCGGATTGTCCCCCACGTAGACCAACTCGCTCGAGGACAACCCCCACCCGATTGCGATCTCCTGGAACGCCCGGGGATGGGGCTTCCAGTAGTCTCTTCCCCAGGCATCCGTCAAGATCGCGCGGTCGATGCGATGCGACCCGAGCGGAAGCGCATCGAGTTTCCTTTGCTGGCTGTTTCGCGGCCCGTCGGTGATGATTCCGCACCGGATGCCACGGCCTCGAAGCTCGTCGAGAACCTCTCCGGCGCCGGGACGCAACGCGATCGCGGGTTGATGCTCCCGATAGAGGCGGACGAGATCCTGCGGGCGGTAGCGTGAAGCGATACGCGGGTATTCCTGGAGAAGCCGGTCGAGCGTGTCCCCCCGCACGCCCCGTTCGAACATCCCGTACAGGCTTTCGAAGATCTCGCCGGGCCGATAACCAATCTCCCCGGCCACGATCCTGGCCACGGCCTGGAAACCGCTTCGCACGTAGTCGCGCTCGAGATAGAGCGTGTCATCGAGATCGAACACGGCTCCTCTCATCGCCCCGGTCTCCCGGTCGCCAGGAAGTCGGTCACGGAGAGCCTCCATACCGAAGCCCCATCAAGACGAGGTAGGTGGCGCAAAACGACGCGGCATCCACCAGGGAGCCGAGTTCGCCCTCGAGACCCGCCACGAGGTGAACGAGGAAACCCACTCCGCTCGCAACCGCGGTGAAGCCCACCACCTCGACAAGCCAGCGCGGTGGCGTGCGCATGATGAGGCGAAAACAAAATACCCACTGCAGGAAAGCCAGGGTCGCGACCGCGGCCGCTGTCGCAACGGAGACCCCCAACGCACCCAGGGTCGGAGCCAGGGTCAACCCGCCAATCAGGAGAACGGCGAAAGCCGCTAGGGAGAGGCCAAACACGACACGCGTGTACCCCGCCGCTAGTAGAACCGGCAGGTTTACCCCGAGTACGCCGCGCGCGACGTATCCCACCAGGATGACCCGTAGAAGCAACCCCCCGCTTTCGTACTCCGGTCCGATTTCCGCCAGCAGGGCACCCCCGAGAAGCCACAAGGCCGCAGCCAGAACCACGGTGAAGTGGGCCATGCGCCTGGAGGCTGTCTCGTAAACCCCCACGTCTTCGCGCCCGTCACGCGCCATCCCTCGAGCAAACGCGGGACCCATCACGATGACAAAAGCGCTTTGGACCAACCCCGGGACCGACCCGAACCGCGCCGCAACCGAGTAGATACCGACGTCTGACGGACTGCCGAACGAACTCACGAACAAGAGATCGACGAAGGGTTTCTCCACGAGGTATTGGAAAAGATCCACGACGATCAGAAGCCCGGAAAACGCGTGCAACCGGCGAACTTCTCGGACGTCGAGAGCCCCGCCCCCACCGCGAACCAGGCGCGAAATCAACACCAGCCCGATGGCTGCGCCGGCGAGGTAGCTCCCGATCCGCGCCCCGTAGGCTTTGCCCAAATCCAGCCCGCCGAGGTTGAACCATAGGATCAGCAACAAGAATCCCAGCCCGGCCGGCCAGTAATAGGAGTAGGAACGCAGGTCCGAGCGCCCCAGACCGCGGAGCACGCTGCCACACATCAGCAAGAGAACGAGCGACGGAGCCATGACCGGAAGAAGTTCGAGATCCGAAGCGAACGCCGGCTGGTGAAATACCCAGTGGGCCAGGGGGTGGGAAGCGGCACTCAAGGCCAAGCCAAAGACCAGGCTGAGCGTCGTGGCCGAAGCCAACACGTAGACCACGACGGCGCGAACTTGATCGGGACGCTCCTGCTGAATCTTCGGAAGTCGATACGACACTCCCTGGTCGAGACCCAACTTGCAGAACATGGATAGAAATACGCATGTCGAGACCAGGAGCTGAAATTGGCCCTGCCCGACGGCCCCCAATCCGCTGGCCACCACCAATCCCGCCAGGAAGCCGAAGGCCTGGAAGCCCACCATCCCCACACCCGTGTGCACCAATTGACGACGGTCCGAGGGCTCCGCGATCGGCTGGCTTTCGCTCATCGAAGCCCCCCGGGCGAGGGCGGCGCGACGTCCCCGCAAAGAAGTTCGATAATCGCATCGCTGTTCTTCCGCGAGCCCAATCGAGTACCCGTCTGCCGACTGTTTCGCTGGAAAGCGGCGGTCTCGAGGGGACATTCCAACACCGCGTCGAGCACGTCCAAGAAGCCCTCGACGGAGCCCGGCTCCGCGATCCAGCCACACTGATTCTGCTCGATGAGAGCCGCGAGCTCCGAATTCCGTTGCGACAGGAGGAGGATCGGAACTCCAGCCGCGAGGAACGAAAAGGCCTTGCTCGGAATCGAAATCCCCTCGACACCCTTTTCGATGGAGACGACCGCTACATCCGCCGCCGCCAGGGAGTACGGCAGCGCCTCTTCCGCTTGCCAGCCCAGCAACGTGACATTGGGAAAATCTTCCGATCGGATGGCGTCCTCCACCAGGCTCCATTTGGGACCCGCGCCAATGAACATGAAGTGCAGTTCTGCGCGAGATCGAAGTCGCCTGGCCGCCTCGAGGATCGTCTCGATATCGTGACCGTGGCCCATGTTTCCCGAATACATGACGACGGTCTTGTTCAACAGGCCATGAGTCCGGGCGAAATCGTTCTCTTCCTTGGGCAGCGGCTTGATCTTTTCGGTATCCGCCCATGGAGGAACTACGGAGATGATCTTGGCCGGCGTTCGGGAGACCTCCATCTGGTCACCGATTCGGTCCGCCATGCGATCTCCCAGGGTCAGCACCCGTTCCGCATTCTCGTAGGCCACCCGGTTGAGACCCCGCCACATCGAAGCGATTGGATTCGAAGACCGCATCTTCTCAAGCTCGACCAGCAGGTCCGGATAGACATCGTGAATCATGACGAAGTAGCGACGCCCCTGGATTTTCTTCAACAGGTAGGCGAGCCAAGGAGCCAGGGGAGGATTCGAGAAAACCAGGACGGGAACGTCAGGCGACCAGCGCCGGGACCACCGAAAGGCTTGAACGATGTAGGCCATCCACGAGAGCACCCGGCGAAAATACGAACCACGATGATAAGGGGACGCGGGGTCGACAGTGAGTCCGCGCACCGGCGGCTTGGAAAGGGTGTCGGGATGTCCCGTGAGCAACGCGATCGGACCGACCCGCTCTGCAAAGTCCTCCACCAGTTCCCAGGTCATCGGCCCGGCCATCTGGTTCAAAACGAGGAGCTTCGGTGACGGTTTCAACGAACACCCTCCTTTTCGAAAAGCCAGGTTTCGAGTTCGTGAACCAAACTAGAAAATGAATCTCCCACGGAAAAAAACAACGGATTCCGAATCTCTCGGAGATTCAACTCCAACTCCTCGAGGCAAAGAATGCGCGCCGTTCGTCTTCGATGAGAGCGGTCTTCTTCCTGCCGGCCCTCCAATCCAGACGCCACGAACGATCCAAGTCGCGCGGCCAGGCCCTCGGGAAAGCGAGTCTGCAGTTGGTAGACGAGGGTGTCGTGTCCAGCCTGCCGTCGCGCCGCATACTCCCAGTCGATGATCCAGTGCCCGCCGCTCCTCCACAGGATATTGCCCGGCTGCAGATCTCCGTGGCATCGAGCCGTCGTAACCGAATCGTCCGCGGCCGGATCCAGGACTTCCAGGAGCCGTCCGATACAGGTCTCCACCCGCGCGCGTAGCGAAGCGTCTACGGCCCTAGCCGAGGAGAGGCTTGCGCGTGCCGACTTCGCTAGCGACTGGGTATACGTTCGAACTCCCATGGGCCGGGACGTGGCTTCGGAGAACCGATTCAACTCGTTCATCGCCCCGAGAAGAGTCCGCTTCGCAGTATCCCCGCTCGACAGCCTGTTGAGCGGAACACCGGCGACGTAGTCTTCGAGAAACCAGGATTCGTCACTCGCGACCTGGCGAATCACGGGAACGCTCACCCCCGCATCCGACGCGAGCCGACGGGCGCTCACCTCGGTTCGCAAGAACTCAAGGTCGAACCCTTCCTTCAACACCGAGTAGCACTGGAGCGTTCGATGATTGAGCAGGCGGACCTTGTGGTTGCCACCCACGATGAGCCAATCCTTCGAATTCGTGATGGGCGGGGATATCTCCAATCGGGACTGAGCCAAAATCGAGGCAAACCGGGAACTCGAAGCGAGGGCAACGTATCCACGTTGCCATGGGCGCCGCCATGCAGATGGACTTCGAGAAAACTCACCGACGACCGGGCGAAAAACGTCCCGCGGCGCTCCCTTTGCAAAGATGGCATTCACGTAGTGATTGCAGAACCAGTGCTGGGCTTCGGGGTCGGGTGAAGCGGACCTGGGAGACCACCGAACCCGATGCAAATCCCCGGTGAGTTGCGGAAGAAATCCTTCCAGGGTTCGTCCCAGGATGTCCGGAAACGGTTCCCGCTCGAGCAATAGGCTAATCTGCATCGGTTCCCTTCCGGTCGAAAGGCGGAAGTGCACGATGAACTTCGGAGAACACTTCGTCGATCGAGCGAAGGCCGTCGAGAACGATCCTTCCTTCGGTGCACTCCTTTTGCCGATAGTATCCGAGTCGAAAAGCGAGCCGCTCGGGCGGGTCGGGAAAGGGCTCGTCCTTCTGCCTCGAACGCCGCAACGATTCTTCGACAGGCACCCGCATCACGAAATGGACGTCGGGTTGGGGGCAGAAGCGAACGACACGCTGCCACACCCACCACGAGTCAACCTTCTCCCCTGGAAAATTCAGTTCGAAATCGATACGCGTGTCGAGCAGGTATCGATCGCAGATCACCCAGGTTCCTCGCCGCCGCCACCATCGAATCTTCACTCCGTACAAGAATCCGAGGTCCAGGATGCTGAGAATCAACCAGGCCCGTCGAATCCAACGCTTTTCCAGGAGGCGATCCCGCTTCTTACTCTCACCAGCGGGAGGCAGGAAATCACCGGGCGCGCGCCGCAGCACACTCTTCGCCCAGCTGAACAGCGGTGTGTACCCTCCCCGGGACCAACAGCAGACGTTCGCAACCTCGTAGCGATCGAGATGGTCCTGGAGCCGTTGGATCTGGGTCGACTTCCCCGAACCGTCGCTGCCGCTAAAGGCGATGATCGGCGCGACCTGGCGTCTCATTGGCTTTCCTCGGCCCCGCAACTCGCTCAGAGAACGCTGTCGTTTCTGCCGACGCGGGCGGCCCCGAGAGAGGTTCTTCCCTGGTGGGTTCGGCCGGCCTTTCGCTTCCCATCTCGACACCCGCCGTACACCCAGGGTCGTCGAGACGCTCCCGAAAGCATACGGCGGGGCTCTCAGCCGCGCCAGAAGCGGCCGCGAAAGCAACAATCGACGTTCGTATTAAGATGGAACCGATGCTGAAACAGTTGCTGGCAAAACGGAAGAGAAATCGACGAAGCCCGGAGTGGGAACCCCGACTCCCGGACGGCCTGCGTGTCTACGCAATCGGCGACATCCATGGTCGCGTCGATCTCTTGCGCGCGCTCCTCAAGAAAATCGCAAACGATTCTCGCAGAGCGCCCGTCGGGCGAAAGCGATTGATCTACCTCGGCGATTACATCGACCGGGGACACAAGTCGCGAGAGGTTGTTGATCTCCTGCTCGAAGGGCCGCCCCCCGGTTTTGAGGCCATCCACCTGAAGGGCAATCATGAGGAGGCTCTTTTGAACTTCCTGGAAACACCCGATTTCGGGTACGAGTGGCAGCACTACGGGGGACTCGAAACCCTCGCGAGCTACGGGGTCACAGGACTGGGAACGCGGCGCGCCTCCGAGGATTTCGACCTAGCTCGCGACCAATTTGAGGCAAAACTGCCGGAAACCCACCTGGCGTTTTTTCGAACCCTCGAACTCAGTGCGTGTTTCGGAGACTATTTCTTCACCCACTCCGGCGTACGCCCAGGTATCCCCCTGGAAAAGCAGCGACCGGAAGATCTGCTTTGGATCCGCACCGAGTTCACTCAATGGCGCGGTCGCTTCGAAAAGGTCGTCGTGCACGGACATTCGATCTCCGAAGAACCCGAGTTTGAACGCAGTCGAATCGGGATCGATACGGGGGCCTACCTGACCCATCGCCTCACGTCGGTCGTACTCGAGGGCTCTGATCGACGCCTGCTCCAGACGGGAGAGGCTCGAGACCCGCACCCGGTGCGCTGAGCCTCGCTTCCACGGAGCGCTTTCAAAAATGCGTTTGTCCGGGCTACACTGCGCTATCAATCGAACCGGTTTGCATGGTTCCGGAGCCGACCTGGCTCCGGCTCTCCATCGAGGGGAAACGAGATAAATGCGCTTCGATCCAAAAGCTAGAATGACTCTTCGGCTCCTCGGAGTCTCGCCCGTGGTTATCGCTGGAATCGTCCTGCTGATCGCATGCGGGACCCCGAACCCCCCGGTTCTCGAAGGCGGGGGGTTGGCCGCCCAACCCGCGTACCGCCTTGGGGATGGCGATCAGATCCGCGTGATCGTTTTCAGCGAGCCGGATCTCTCGGGCGAATTCGAAGTCAACGACACGGGAGCCGTTTCGTTGCCCCTGATTGGGCCGGTCCAGGCGGGAGGAAAAACGCTTCGCGAGTTCGAAGAAAGCATCAAGGAACAGTTGCGCCAGGGCTACCTCAACGATCCACGCGTAAGTGTCCAGGTCTTGAACTACCGCCCCTTCTACATCATCGGGCAGGTGAATGCGCCAGGGGAATACCCCTATGTGAACGGCATGAACGTGCTGAACGCGGTTGCGCTTGCCGGCGGCTACACCCCTAGGGGTAACACTTTCAAGGTTCGCATCACGCGAGACGGACAGGAAAGCACCCACCCCGCCTCCGCGGGAACCATCCTGGAGCCCGGCGACGTCATTCGAGTGCCCGAACGTTTTTTCTAAGCAGTTTCACAAGGGACTTCCCTTACAAGAAAATCCGGATGATTCTTTCCCCGTCCGCTGCAACACACTTCCATTCCTTTGCGGAGCTCCCCCTTCGGGTTGGCGCGGCGAAAACGGCCGAGGCGCCCAAACCCAGCATTGCTTTGGCTTGCTGATCGCCGTAGGATCTCACACGACTGAATACCGTCAGTCCCCGTTAATCGTCCTTGACGGAGACCAAAAATGCTGGTTCGCATACGCTACTCGTTGTTTTCTCTCCCGGGCGTAGTCCTTGGAGCATCGATTCTCTTTACCGGGGCTCTCCGGGCCGACGAGATTCTCGACCCGCCTGAGATCGTCGTTCCGGACGATCTCTGCGAGGACCTTCCGGAAGAAGCAACGCTTACCGAACGAATTGCGGCGGGGTGCGCCTCACCGCCTCCTGTGAGCACCCCGCCGGTGGATGCCCCTCCTGCGGACAATCCGCCCCCGCCCCCCCGCCCCCCCTCGGTGCCCCCAGGGCCCCCCGGACGTGGGGTAAACACCACGGCGGGTGCCTAACAAGAATCGACCAACCCCGACA
>JAZAOF010000010.1:0-13418 GCA_036228265.1 Myxococcota bacterium
GATGGCTAGCGAAGTTTGGACCACGGCGCCTCCGTGCGGCGGTCCTGGCTTTGAGCGGCGAACAACGAGTTCACTACCCTGGGGCCCTCATGACATTCCGCCTTCAACTCGACGACGCCCTCCGGGCGCGAATCACCGCCAATCTCTCCCGGTTCGAACGCCGGACCTCGCCCGAGGAAGCCACCCCGGCAGCGGTCGCCGTCGTCCTCACGTCCGATGCCAAGGGGTTGGCCCATTTCCTGATTACCCGGCGAGCCAGTCGCCTTCGCGACCACGCCGGGCAATGGGCACTCCCGGGTGGACGCGTCGATCCGGGCGAGACCCGCGAACAAACCGCGCTTCGCGAACTGCACGAAGAACTGGGAGTTCGCCTCGAAGATTCCGCGATCCTGGGCTGCCTCGACGACTACGCCACCCGTTCGGGCTTCGTCATCACCCCCGTCGTATCCTGGGCGGGGGCCGAGTGCCTCACCCAGCCCAACCCCGCGGAGGTGGCGGAAGTCCACCGGGTTCCCGTGGAAGCTCTCGATGCTCCGGACGTCCCCGAACTGCGCCGGATCCCGGAGAGCGACCAACCCGTTCTGTCGATTCCACTCCTCGACACCCACATCCACGCCCCTACCGCCGCGGTGCTTTTCCAGTTCCGGGAAGTGGCCATCCATGGCCGCGCCACACGGGTCGACCATTTCGAACAGCCCGTCTTCGCCTGGAAGTAACCCGCATGAGCCAAAGCGAACCCACGCAGCAACCGTCCGGGGGCTGGAGGAACCGGGACCACACGCGAGGCGGCCTGGTCGCCTCGCTCCTCGTTCTCTCGCTGCCTTTGCTGACGACCAGCTTGAGCGGCGCGATCTTCCAACTCGTCGACCTCGGCATGATCAGCCGCCTCGGGGAAGACGCGGTAACAGCCATCATCGTTTCCAACCAGTCCCTGCGACAAATCATCCTGGTGCTGGCCATGGGGGCCAGCTTCGGCGCCCAGGCTCTCGTCTCGCAGTACGTTGGTGCCGGCCGCATCGATGCCGCGGAACATGTCACGGGGCAGGTGGTCCTTTTTGCAGTCGGCTTTTCCCTCTGCATCGCCACCATCGGTCTCGCTTTCCCGTCGACGCTCCTCCGTTTCTTCGAGGTATCGCCCGCGGTCTTGGAAGTGGGTGTCCCCTACGTTCGACTCTCCCTTTCGCTCAACCTCGGTTTCGTGTTCTTGATTCTCTTTGGTGCGATCTTGAACGGTGCCGGGGACACGACGACCCCTCTCATCGTGTCTCTTCTTCAGACCGCGCTATCGCTTGCCGCCGAGTGGGTTCTCATCTTTGGCCAGTTCGGCGCGCCCGCGATGGGGGTTTCGGGCGTCGCCATCGGCCTGGCGGCTGGACAGATCGCAGCGGGAAGTGTCGCCATCTGGGTCCTATTTCGCGGCAAGAGCCGCGTCCAGATCCGCGCTCGACACCTGCTCCCGGACGTAACGGTATTGAAGCGCATCATGGGCCTCTCGTGGCCCCCGGCCCTTCAAATGATGAGCGGCTTCGCGGTGACGGCCTTCTTCATCCGCATGATGGGCGGGTTTGGCGAGACGGCCCAGGCGGCGTACTCCATCGGACTACGCCTCTCGATGATCGGGCCGATGCTTTCCTTCCCCGTAGCCGGTGCCGCGGCGACCCTGGTGTGGCAGAACCTCGGAGCCGGCGACATCCCTCGCGCCTGGCGCTCGATCCGGGTGGCGCTTTATGTCCATGTCCCGCTGCTCTGCTCCATCGCGCTCGCGGGCTTTCTCTTCCGAACCGAGATTCTCCGCTTCTTCACCCACGACCCCGCGGTCATCGCCCTGGGGAGCGAACTCCTCGTCTACCAGGCGGCTTCGTTCGTCTTCCTCTCGTTCAATTTCGTCTTCTTCCGTTCGCTCCAGGGCGCTGGGGACGTCATCGTTCCCATGGGAATGTCGATCGCGAATGCAATCTTCGTGACCCTGGCTCTCGGGCTCTGGCTCGCCGACTACCAGGGAATGGGGCCCACGGGCATCTTCATCGCCAATCTCGCTGGGGCGGCGTCCTCCACGCTGTTCATGGGCGCGTGGATCGCCACCGGGCGTTGGACCCGGGCGCGCGAGACCATGAGCCTTCCCGTTCGGGTCAACGACTGATCGGCTGCCCCAGGTTCATGAGCGGCAGCGGCTGCGGGCTGTTGCTGTCCATGAAATAGAGCTTCGATGCCGGGTCGGCAGAAATCGACTTCAGGGCCTCAAGCGACTGCAGCTGGATGTAGCTCGGGTTCTTGGCAATGGCCTTATTGATCTCTCGAATTTCGTAGGCTCGCGCATCGGCAAGAATCCGGAGTTGCTGGGCTTCTTCCTCGGCGGCCTTCCGCTTGGCCTCGGCGGCCGCGACCTGCTGCAACTGCTCCGTGCGGAACCGTTCGAGCTCCGCCTTTTCGCGCTCTTTCGCCTGCTCCCGTTCCTTCTTCTGCTCGATCGCCTGGGTCAGGACCGCGGGGAGATTGATGTCACGGATCAGAACCGCTTTCACGTTGATCCCCTTCGGCGTCAGGTAGGACTGTAGCCCCGCCTCGAGATTCGTCTCCAGGATCTGCTGGGTCTTCTCGAGAAAGAAATCCTCCGCCTTCGGAATCATCTTGCCTTGTTCGCGCACCAGCGATCGCAACTTCGGTGTCAGGTAGACCGCGACCGCTTGCGCCTGGCTTCCGACATCCTGGAGGATGTTTGGCGTCATCGCAGCGATGATCTCGTACTGGACGCTGACGTCGACGGTCGTCTGAAGTTGATCCTGGGTGGGAACCTGGGCCTGCTCCTTGAGCGTCTTTTCTCGGGTGTCGTAATCGACCCACGAGTAGAGGGGGTTCACGGGGAAATGCAAACCCTCGCTGTAGGGCTGGGGCATCACTTCGCCAAATAGAACAGCGACTGACTCGTGCCCCGGAGGTACGGTCTTGACGAAGCGCTGACCAAAGAAAAAGATCAACAAGAGAACGACGCCCACGGCGGCAACCTTCGGATTCATTCCAACTCCTTACCGGGCGAAGGGAGGTTGACTGCCCGGGAGCCGGATCTTACATCGCTCTTTGCAGATGGCGCGACCCTCCTCCATCATGGCGGGGCTAGTGCCCCTGCGCTGGCTCTCACCATGAACCCGACCCCCTCGACACCCTTTCGCCTCCTCGCTCTGGACGCCGATGGCACGATTCTCGATGCCGACGGCTCTCTCCAGCCGCGCGTCCGCGACGCCGTGAAGGCGGCTCGAAGCGGAGGCGTAACCGTCGTTCTGTGCACCGGGCGGCGCTACCGCACGGCACGCCGAATCCTCGAAGAACTCGAACTCGACGGCCCGGCGGTCGTTCAGAACGGGGTCCGGGTCGTGAACGGCCGCAGCGGCGAAACCCTCTCGGGTCGCTACCTCCCCGACGACCTCTACCGCCCTGTCCTCGAGGTGATCCGACGCTTTGGCCCCCCGCTGGTCTATGTCGACTCTCCCAGCCAGGACGTCGACATCGTGACCGAGAATCGTACCGGGGGACACCGCTTTCAGAGGGACTACGTGGCGCACAATATCGACGTGATCCGTGTTGTCGATTCCCTGGACCCCCCCCCGGCCGAACCCGTGATCATGATGAGCAGCATGGCGAATGCCACCCCGCTGGAACGACTCGCCTCGACCGCGACGCGAGAACTCGGGGACCGAATCGCCACCCACCACATCCACAACAAGATGTACGAGGGCCATATCCTCGAAATTCTCTCCGCGGAGGCCAACAAGTGGAACGCCCTCGAGGAACTGGCCCACTCCCTGGGAATCGCGAGCGAAGAAATCTTCGCCATCGGTGATGACCAGAACGATCGCCGCATGCTCGAAAAAGCGGGCTTCGGAGTCGCCATGGCCAATGCGAAACCCGAAGTGCGCGCCATCGCCGACTTCGTCACTGGACCCAACGTAGACGACGGAGCCGCCCACGCGATCGAGCGATTCATTCTCGGGCGCTAACCCGGGGCCCGGTCAGGCGATCGCACCCGTTTCGCGGAGCTTTGAGATCCGCTCGGCGGAAAAGCCCCAGTCCGAGAGCGCCTCGTCGGTGTGCTCTCCGGCCGCGGCCTCCCGGCGTGTGATTTCGGCGACGGAACGACTGAAACGAGGTGCCGGGGCCGGCTGCAGAACTCCTTCGAATTCCCGAAACGTCCCGCGGTGCTTCATGTGCGGATGCTCGGGCGCCTCTCCCATCGAGAGAACCGGGGCGAAACAGACGTCACTGCCCTCCATGATCTCGCACCACTCGTCGCGCGTCTTCGTCCGGAAGACGTCGGCCAGTCGCTCCTTCAAGGGCTCCCAGTGGCTTCGATCCATCTGGTGCGGCAGATCCTCGCCCTCGAGGCCCGTCTTCTGGAGGAGTTCCTTGTAGAACTGGGGCTCGATAGAACCAATCGACACGTAGCGACCATCCGCGGTCTCGTAGACGTCGTAGAAATGGGCTCCGGTGTCGAGAATATTCGTCCCCCGCTCGTCGTTCCAGGCGCCCCAACCGCGCATCGCGTGCATCATCGTCATCAACACGGCCGCTCCGTCGACCATCGCGGCGTCGACGACCTGCCCCTGCCCCGAACGGGCTTTCTCCACGAGCGCACAAACCATGCCGAACGCGAGAAACATCCCTCCCCCACCGAAATCTCCCACCAGGTTGAGAGGCGGCACCGGAGCCTGCCCCCGGCGTCCGATGGGATCCAGGGCGCCCGCCAACGCGATGTAGTTGATGTCGTGCCCCGCAGCCGTAGCCATTGGTCCCTCCTGGCCCCAGCCCGTCATGCGTCCGTAGACGAGCCCGGGATTACGCTCCAGGCACACGTCCGGCCCGAGGCCCAGGCGCTCCATGACACCCGGTCGAAAGCCCTCGAGCAGTCCATCGGCGCCGGCGACGAGTTCGAGCACCGTGGCGACGCCTTCGGGGTTCTTCAGATCAACCGCCACGTTTCGGCGATTCCGAGCCAGGAGATCTCCCGGGGGCGGTGCTCCTCGCCCCGAACCCACGTTTTGAGCCCGATCAATCCGCAGCACTTCCGCACCCATGTCCGAAAGCATCATCGCTGCAAAAGGACCCGGGCCAATTCCCGCAATTTCCAGGATCTTCACACCTTCAAGGGGGCCCATTTACAAATCTCCTTCAAACCAAGGGAGCGCACCGCTTGCGGGACGCCAAAGCCAGCGCATCATACCCCAACCGGACCCCCCCGCGGACGTAACGAAAGCCCCTTCCCCTCGAGGACTCCCATGAAGATCGCAATCCTCGGAGCCGGGGCGGTAGGACTCGGACTCGCCGCCACCCTCGACCGGGGAGGCTGCCCCCCGCGAATCGTCGTGCGCAATTCGAAAACGCGGGCCGCTCTCGAGTCGGAAGGAATCCATCGGCACGGCCTGTTCGGCGTCGCTCACGTACCCCCCGGGCAGATCGAACTGGTTTCGCACATCCGCGAACTAGCCGTCCCCCCGGTGGAAATCCTGCTCGTGTGCACCAAGGCCTTCGACACCCCGGGCGTCGCCGAAGCCGTCACCGCCGCGTGGCCCGCAGGATCGCCCCGGCCCAGGATCGTCTTCTGCCAGAACGGGTGGGGAAACGAACGCCCCTTCGAAGAGCGATGGCCCTCTCACCACCTCTTTCATGCGCGGGTCATCACCGGGTTTCGCCTCGATTCCCCCACGCGCGTCGAAATCACGGCCCACGCGCAACCTTTGGCCGTCGGAAGCCTCTTCGGGGACGCCACGACCGAACTGCGACCTCTCGTCGAGTGCCTCTCCAGGGGAGGCCTCCCCAGTGAAATTTCGGAAGACATCGACGCCGATCTCTGGGCAAAAATGCTCTACAACTGCGCCCTGAATCCTCTCGGAGCCCTTCTGGGAGTCTCCTACGGCGAACTCTCCGAACGACATGAATCTCGCAACATCCTGGAAGCCGTTGTGCGCGAAATTTTCGGCGTCCTTCAAGCAACCGGGCACCGAACCCACTGGACGAACGCCTCCGACTACCTCGACACCTTCTACCGGGAACTCCTCCCACCGACCCGGCGCCATCGCTCCTCGATGCTCCAGGACCTTCGCGCCCTGCGCCCCACCGAGATCGACGCACTCTGTGGAGAAGTCGTGAAACTCGGCCAACAGCACGGGGTCACAACGCCGGTGAACGAGGCGCTTCGTACGCTCATCACAGCCCGGGAAAAGAGGGGGGCGGCGGCGCATCCGCGTCCCTGACGGCGAAATCAGCGGCCGCGGAATTTCGGCGAACGCTTCTCGAGAAAGGCGCTCACGCCCTCGGCGTAGTCTTCACTCGCATAACACGCCGATATCGACGCATCGACGGCCTCGAGATCGCGTTTCGAGGGATCTCGAGACAACTGCCCCATGGTGAGCTTGGCACTGGCAAGGGTGAGCGGCGCGTTCGCAGCGATCAACTCCGCGACCTCGCGGACGCGGTCGTCGAGTTCGGACTTCGGAAGAACGTGATTGACGAGCCCCATCGAAAGCGCCTCCCGGGCGTCGAAACGGCGACCCGTAAAGAAGATCTCCTTCGCGGCCGGAAGCCCCACCGTAGCGACGAGCGTCGCGATGCCGTCGGAACCGTATCCGAGCCCCAGGCGCGCAGCCGGAACACCAAAAATCCCGTCGTCGGCCGCGTACCGGAGGTCGGCCGTCAACGCGATGGCGCAACCTCCCCCGACACAAAAACCGTGAATCGCCGCAATGACCGGCTTGCGAATATCCGACAGGGCCTGCATGGCCCGGCCGTTCTCCCGGTCGTACTCCCGGGCGCTCTCGCCCGTGCGATTTTCCCCGAACTCGGAGATATCGGCTCCCGCGGCAAAGGCCACGTCGCCACTCCCTCGGAGAATGACAACACGGACCTCCGGATCGTCGTCGAGGTCGCTGGCCACAACGGGAATCTGTCGCCACATCTCCGCCGAGATCGCGTTTCGCCGCTCGGGGTGGTCGAACTCGATCCAACCCAGGGCTCCCTCTTTGCGTGCGCGTACGGTTCCCGCCATGGGTCGATGCTAGCAAGCCCGGCGTCCGGCTCCCCCCGGCCTAGCGAGTGGGGCTCGGAACGTCTCCGGTAGCCATCGCCCGAAAGAGGGCCCGCGCCTTGTCGAGGGTCTCCCGGTACTCCCCGACCGGGTCGGAGTCGAACACCACTCCGCCCCCAACGTGAAAATACGCTCGGCCTTCGCAAACCAGGATCGTGCGAATCACGACGGATAGATCGAGCCCTCCGCGCACGTCGAGATAGCCCAGGGCGCCGGAGTAAACGCCTCGGCGAACGGTTTCCAGCGCGTCGAGGAGGCGCATCGCCGCGATCTTCGGTGCCCCCGTCATGGATCCAGGGGGAAACGACGCAGCCACCGCGTCCAGGGCATCGCACTCGGGACGGAGACGCCCCCGAACCGTGGAGACCAACTGGAACACCGTGGCGAAGTCTTCGAGACGCATCAACGAAGAAACCTCGATCGTTCCTGCCTCGCAGACCCGGCCGAGGTCATTGCGAACGAGGTCGACGATCATCAGGTTTTCGGCGCGGTCCTTCTCGGAAGCCACGAGATCCGAGGCCAGGCGCGCGTCTTCCGCGGCCGTCCCGCCCCGGCGCCGCGTCCCCTTGATCGGGCTGCTCTCAAGCTCTCCGTCGGCCGTCGCCCGGAGAAACCGTTCGGGGGAACTGCTCAAGATCGCGACCTCCGGCAATTCGACAAAGGCCCCGAACGGCGCGGGATTGACCGCCCTCAATCGACGATAGAAGCCCCAGGCGTCCTCGTTGCACGCCACGTCCATGCGATGGGTCAAGTCGGCCTGGTAGACGTTTCCCGCGATGATCTCGTCGAGCACCCTGGAGACCGTCTTGGCGTAGGTTTCCTCGTCGAAATCCCCCCGCAGACCCCTGGGCAGCGAGACCTCGCCCATTTCTCGAGGCTCCCCTTCCGGGGAAACGGGGCTCCGGGGCGTCGCGACGGGTCGATCGACCCAGGCCTCCCCTTCCCGGGTTCGGTCCTCGGCCTGCGCAACGGCCTCCGCCCGGGTCCTTCCGAAACCCAGGCCAAAGACGACACCGTGGCCCGAGACCCGATCGAGCGCCACCACCCGGTCGACGAAAAGAAAGGCGCAGTCGGGAAGACCGAGATCGTCATTTCCGTGGAGCTCGATCTCGTCCAACTGGCTTCCGAACTCGTAGCCGAAGTACCCGACGGCTCCACCGACAAAGGGACAGTCGGCAAATTCCTTCCGCGCTGGAATCCGCGGCAGGAGGGAACGGAGAAGTTCCAACGCCGGGCCCTCCCAGACACTGCGACCGGGGACCCACCCCGGGCGGACGGGTCGACGGCAGTCGAGAACCACTCGGTCGCCATACACCCGCGCCACCAGGTAGGGATCCGCGCCGGCGAAGGAGTGTCGCGCCCCGCGCGACTCATCCATGGCGCTGTCGAGAAACCAGGCGTACTCGTCGCGCCGTACTGCTCCCAGCCAGTCGGCGGGATCTCGACCACCCGGAAGCGCTTTCGCACGAAGCGCCGTCCGGATTTCCGGGGAAAAGAGCGGGGGCGTCGAGCAGCCGGTCGACATGGCCGGGTTCTCCGGATTCAAGGGGGCCGTCAGTCTAAGCGGGAGACGCCACTATCGCCAAACAAACCCGGGACCGTTTCGAACAGAAGCCCCCGAGGATGCGGTACCCTCTCGCCCGTGTCGCGCTACTGCTTCTACCACGCAGGTTGCCCGGATGGCTTCGGCGCAGCCTTCGCTGTCTGGAAGGCCTGGGGAGACAACGCGCGCTATGTGGCCCGGGGGCATGACGACGCCCCCCTCGACTCCAACCGACTCGAGAATGCCATTGCCACTTTCGTCGACATGTCCCCCAGCAACGACGAAATGCGCGCACTCGCCACCCAGGTGCAGGAATTGACGGTTCTCGACCACCACGTCACGGCCCGGGACCGCTACGAGTTGGAGCCCAGCGTGGTCGAGTTGATGGTATCGGAGGGACACCGGATTCACTTTGACATGAGCCACTCCGGGGCGATCCTGGCCTGGCAGCATTTTCACCCGGACCAGGAACCGCCGGCCCTTCTGAGATACGTCGAAGACCAGGACCTCTGGAACTGGGCGCTGCCCGACTCGGAAAAGGTCAACGCCGCCCTCACGTCCTATCCCCGCAGCTTCGACGCGTGGTCAGAACTCATCGAAAAACCGATCGACCAACTCGTCGACGAAGGCGAATCCCTCGTACGCGCGAACCAGATGCAGGTGAAGCGCAACCTGACCCATACCCACATGATCCGGATCAACTCTCGCCGCGTGGAAGCCGTCAATGCCCATGAGAACAAGAGCGCCATCGGGCACGCCATCGCCGAAAGGGCTCGCTTCGAAGCCCCCTGGGCCTGTGTCTATCGGGTCACGGGCGATCGCGTCAACTGCACGCTCTACTCGATCGGCGACTTCGATGTCGCCTCCATCGCCGTTTCGCTGGGCGGCGGGGGCCATCGCAATGCCGCCGGTTTCAGCGTCAAGATCGAGGACTGGATCTCGAATTTTCTCTAGGCCCCGTCCTCAAGAGGTGGCTTCGTCTGGGGTCAACGTCTGCATGGCGAGCGCGTGGATGTCGGACTCCATCTCCTCGGCCAAGGCGGCAAAGACCAGGCGCTGGGATTGAATCCGCGAAAGCCCGGCGAAGCGCTCGGACACGACGCGAACCCGAAAATGCCCCTTCCCGCTCCGCGCCCCGGCATGCCCCGCGTGGAGGTGACTCTCATCGACCACTTCCACGCTCTCGGCTTCGAGAGCCGCGCGCAGCTTGGCCTCGATCCGGTCGCTCCGGGATGTCCCTGCGCTCACAAACCCTCCGCTCGCTCGCCGAAACTCAATCCTTGGGCAGCCCCAGAATCCGCTCCGCGATGATGTTCTTCTGGATGTTCGGGGTGCCGCCCCCAATAACCACCTCGGGCCAGGAGAGCGCGAAATTCTGCCACTTGCCCTCGTCCAGGGTTCCCTCGCCTTCGCGTACAACGGCATCCCCCCCGAGAATCTCCAACCCGAGTTCCCCGAGGCCGATCTCGAGTTGCGCACGAAGGAGCTTGTTGACCGAAGTCTCGCTTCCCAGGGGCTCGCCCTTGAGTTGTTTCGTGAGAAAGCGGAGGCCGTTGAGACGCATCGCCTCGATCTGGTTCTCGGCTTCGAGAATCCGTCGACGGATCGAGGGAGCTTCGATGGCCGGCGCTCCATTCTTGGTGGAACGTCGCGCGAGATCCTTGACTTCTTCGATACGACGAATGAGCCCATGAACCTCTGCGATACTGGACCGTTCGCTGGCGAGGGCCGAAATCGTCACCTGCCAGCCCTGGCCCTCCTCGCCGAGGCGATTCTCGACCGGCACGTGAACATCGTCAAAGAACACCTCGGCGAACACCGAACCGCCGGACATGTTCTTGATCGGTCGCACCTCGATACCGGGAGTATCCATCGGGACCAGCAGGCAGGTGATCCCGTCGTGCTTGGATTCCACCTCGGTCTCCGTACGAACGAGCAGGATGATCCACTTCGACCACATCGCGATGGAGGTCCAGATCTTCTGTCCATTGACGATGTACTCGTCCCCCACCCGCTCGCACTTGCATTTCAGTGACGCCAGGTCGCTCCCCGAATCGGGTTCGGAATAGCCCGTACACCAGTGATAGGCGCCGTCGAGAATGTCGGGAATGAACCGCTGCTTCTGGGCCTCCGTGCCGTACTGGATGATCGACGGTCCGACCCAGGCGATCCCCATGAAGCAACTCCCAAGGGGCGGCGCCTTGCGTTGCGCCATCTCGTCTTTCAGGATGACCTGCTCCATGATGCTCCCGCCGCCCCCGCCGACTTCTTTCGGCCAGGAAAATCCGACCCAACGCTTTTCCCGGACCTTCGAAAACCACTGGCCCATGAAATCGGCTCCTCGATCGCCTTCCGCAGGCAGGTTCTCGTCGAGAAAACTCCGAACCTCGTCGCGGAAACCCTCTTCTTCGGGCGAGAGTTGAAAATCCATCACAAGCCTCCGAGAGCGGCGATCCGCTCGTAGTGGTAATCGGCGTCGCCGAACGTGGGACGCAACCATTTCGATCGCTTCAGGTAGAGTTGAATGTCGTACTCCCAGGTGTACCCCACACCCCCGTGCAGTTGGACACAATCGATTCCAATGCGGGGGAAGACATCGCTGGCATACGCCTTCGCCCGAGAGGCCGCCATGGAAGCGTCCTCGGCGCCTTCGTCCAGGGCCCAGGCGGCGTAATAGACGAGGGACTTGAAGGATTCGATGTCGACGAACATCTCGGCCAGGGGATGCTTCACGCCCTGGTAGGCCCCAATCACCCGGTCAAATTGCTCTCGCTCTTTCGCGAATTGCGCCGTGATGGCATGCGCCCCCTCCGCCGCGCCCACGGTCTCGGCCGTCACCATCATGGCGCCAAGGTCGAGAAGTTGGGCAAAGACGTCCCCCGAGCCCGAGGACAAGATGTCGTCCGCTCCCACCGTGACGCCGTTGAACGCAACGGTCCCCGTGGACTTCGACGGGTCCATCGCCGAGTGCGAGGCCACCGAGACCCCTTCCTGTCCCCGTTCAACCAATGCAAACCCAAGCCCGTCCTCTGGCAAGCGAAACACCACGACGAAGACGTCTGCACAGCCGGCATCCTGGACGTGGCACTTCGAGCCGTTGAGACAAACCGAATCGCCGCTGGCGACCCCCGCCATCCGGATGCCCCCTGGCCCCAGGGGCTCATTGGCTTCCAGGGCGGCCAGTGTCCCGATCTTCGAACCCCGCGCCAACTCGGGCAACCAACGCGTCTTCTGGTCTTCCGTGCCCGCGAGTTCGATGGCCTTCGCCGCGAGCGCGTTGGAGATCAGGGGCGAAGGACACAGCGTGCGCCCGGTCTCCTCCAAGAGAACCACCAGCGTCACCAGGTCCAGTTCTGCGCCGCCGTGGGCTTCCGGAACCGTGAGGCCGACCCAGCCCAGTTCGGCCATCTGCAACCAGAGTCCGGGGGAATAGCCCTCCGGGGTCTCTACCCACTTTCGAACTTCTTCCAGGGGTGCGTTCTTGTCCAGGAACTTGCGCACTTCGGCGCGAAGCAAGTCCTGTTCTTCGGTAAAGCCAAAATTCATGGAGGAATCCTCGGGACGATGGGGAAGCCGTTGCACACTCTACAGGCCGACGGCACAGGGGGCGGCTCCTCGCACAAGACGATATCGGGGAAGCCCCGACGCAGAACGCGGCCCCGGTGCACAACCCCTTGAAGGTAGTCAAACCCCTCCCGAGGCGGAAGAGGCTCGCACGCTCCACGAAGCCGGGCTCCCCAGGCAGAACGGGCGTCGAGCCACGGGCTCGGCGCCCCTTCTCGATCCGGGAACCCGATCCTGGGCCCCGTTCTCGCGCTACGACGTCTCGATCGGAACCGACCGAACTTCCGGTCGGCTTTCTTCCTGGCGCGGCACGCGAACGCTGAGCACGCCGTTGCAACTGCGTGCCGTCACGTCCGCCTCCACGATCGGCTCGCGGAACCGAATCCGGCGTTCGAAACTTCCAGAATGACTCTCGACCCGCCTGGCTCCTGCGTCGTTCCCTTCGCCATGCGTTTTCTTCTCCCCCTTGAGGGTGAGAACACCGTCCTCGACCTCGACTTCGAAGTCCTCGCTCGAAAGTCCGGGGAGCTCGGCGGTGACCGTGTAGACATCATCCGACTCGGTGACGTCGATCCGGGGCACGAATGCGCGACGTGTCTCACCGACGACCTGGGAAGGGGTTCCCCCCGCCCAACCGAAAAAATCGTCGAAGAGACGATCCGCTTCGCGCCAGTTCGCCAAGGTGTCCGAAGTCCTCTTCCTGGGAATCATTGCGAATGCCATTTCCTGTACCTCCTTGTTCTCTCGCGACCCTCTTGGGGTCCCGGAAAAACTCGGCACGAAGCAAGCCGCGTCAAGCCCCCAATTTCCCCAGGCACACCGCTCCCTGCAGGCGCTCGGGTTTGCCCCTCGCAGCGCTCGTTTCACCGCACGCGTCGAAACGCGGCTCCCCCGGGGCGGGTCGCTCGGAGGGTTAGAGCCGGATGACAGCCAGCAGTGCGGCGATGGTGCCCGCCGCCGCGATGGCATAGAGCGAGAGGGCCACCGCCGGGTCGTAGTCGGCACCGCCGTGATCAATGGACAGGTGACGCAGGTGGTGTGCTCCCTTCCACAGCGGGAGTGCAACCAACGCCAGCAGAACGGCCTGGCCGATCACGTTCGAAGCCAGTCCGTAGGCGCGCGAATAGTCGAGCGCCTGGCCCTCTTCGAAACCAACCCATCCAAAGGGCAAGGCGACCCCGAACACGATCAGCCAGCCCGTGAGCAGGATCGTCCCGATCAGGATCCCCTGTCCAAACA
>JAZAOF010000011.1:0-8925 GCA_036228265.1 Myxococcota bacterium
GCGAGGACGGCTGGACGCCGCCAGTGCTCCTGGCGACCGCCCGGGACGGGGTCGGCGTGGAACCCGTGCGGGAAGCCATCGAAAGCCACCGTCGCCACCTCGAAGCCGAGGGCGGCCTTGCGGCGAGGCGACGCCGCGGGCGCACGGGCTTCGTGCTCGAAGCCCTGGAGCAACGCTACGGCCGCTTTGGTCTCGAGGGCGTGGGCGGACGCGCAGCCCTGGCGCAGCGCATCGAAACAAGCCCGACACCCACTGCATCGCTGGTCGCCGAAATCGCCACCGAAATCGAAGGCACACTCCGGAACGGATCGCGCTAGCCGCCCTCGCGACCCTTCCACTCCACGTCGTCTACGCGCGCGCGACGATTCTCCAGGCGGGCCAGCACGAAAAGCCAGTCGGAAAGGCGATTGAGGTAGCCCAGAACCGGCGCTTCGAGGGATTCTCGCCGGGACAGCGCCACGGCGCTGCGCTCCGCCCGGCGACAGACCGTTCGTGCGTGGTGGAGCCGCGCGGCCGCCTCGGTCCCACCCGGGAGGATGAACCGCGCCAGCGGCTCGAGTTCCTCCTCGAAGGCGTCGATCTCCTTCTCGAGGGTCTCGATCGCATCGGCCCCCACCTCGGGGATCTGGCTCTTGGCTCGTTTCGACGCGTCCGGCGCGGCGAGTTGCGAGCCGAGATCGAATAGCGTGCTTTGCACCCGCTGGGCGAGACCGCGCATTTCCTCCAGGGGCGTCGCCGCCGCGTAGAGCCCGAGGCAAGCGTTCAGTTCGTCGACGTCGCCATAACAGCGTACGCGCAGGTCGTCCTTGCCCACGCGCCCCTCGCCAAAGAGGTCCGTCTCCCCCTGGTCGCCGCGGCTGGTATACACCTTCACGCGCCGCTCTCCTCGTCGATGCGGCGCTGAATTTCCGGGTCGATGGACTCTGCCGCGTTCGCCGCGTTCGCCGGGTTCGCGGGGCTCGCGGGACTCGCCGGACCGGGCCCGGGACCCATCAGGCGCCGAACGACGAGTGCCACGATCCCCCCGCCGAGTACGAATCCCGCCAACGGGATGGCATAGGCCGCGAGCCCCCAGCCCTCGGCCCGGGGAGCCGTCAGGATCTGGTCGCCAAACTCCTGGAACATCACCTGCTGCACCTCGTCGCGGGTCACCCCGGCCGAAGCCTGGTCGAGGATCCAGAGTCGCAGTTGGTCGGCCTGGGGGCTGGGGCATTCGGCCAGCGTTCGTCCCGGGCAGTAGGGACTCATCGTGTCGTGCCAGACCTCGTAGGCCCAGCTGTCATCAACCGCTTCGCTGGGAGCATCCGGGTCGGCGGCAAGTGCCGATGGGGCCACCCCGACGGCGAGGGCCAACCCCACCGCAAGTCCGAGGCGAGCCGCGCCCGACAGTCCCCACAGCGAACGATCCCTGCGCGCCATCGGCGCGGTCCCTCGCAAGAGAGAGTCGTTCCGGAATTCGTGCACCACGCCCCCATTCTAGCGCGCCCGAGCGACCCTGGGCGCGAGGGCCTGGGCTATGCTGCGACACCCCAGCCGAGGGACCCTTGTCGACGATCTACAGCCATTCGCGACTCTCGAGTTTCGAGAACTGTCCCAAGAAATTCGAGTTCCGGTACATCCTCGATGTCAAAGCCGAGACCGAAGGCATCGAAGCCTTCGTGGGGAAGCGCGTTCACGAAATTCTCGAACGCCTCTACCAATTCGTCGAAGACGGCATGGTTCCCCCGTTGGAAAAGGTCCTCAAGCGCTACGACGCTTTCTGGGAAGAGCACTGGGACGCTGACCGCGTGCGGATCTCTCCTCGGCGCTTGCTCCAGGAAACGCTCCGCTCTGACCTCGACAAGGAGCGGTACGCGGAACTCGTGGACGAATACCGACGCACGGGAAGACAGGCCCTGGTTCAATACGACGCCGCCCCCTCGACCGGCACGAAACACCCGGCCCTCGTCGAGCAGTACGACGAGCGCGTCGAGACCTACCGCGAAATCGGAAGGCGTTGCCTGCGCGGCTACTACTCCACGCACTACCCCTTCGATGCCGACGAAACCCTCGGCATCGAAGACCGGGTCCTCTTCGATCTCGACGAAAAAGGCGAATACAGCTTCCAGGGCATCATCGACCGCCTCGTCCGAGCCAGCGATGGAGCCATCGAGATCCACGACTACAAGACGGGCAACTGGGTCCCCGGCCAAAAGCAACTCGACCAGGATCGCCAACTCGCTCTCTACCAGATCGGGGTCGAAAAACGCTACGGGACGGAAGCCCCGGTGCGTCTCGTCTGGCACTACCTCGCCCGGGGGCGGCGGGAGACCTCCTCGCGAACGCCGTCGGAACTCGTCGAACTGAGGAAACAGACGATCGACGTGATCGACACAATCGGCCGGCAGGAGAAGTTCGAAGCAAAAAAGAACACGCTCTGCGACTGGTGCGAGTACCGCAACCGCTGCCCCGCCTGGGACAACGACCCGGCCGCCGCCGGGGACGCCTGATCGGGGACGCGACCCCGGGCCCCAGCCGGGCTAGGATTCCCGGCATGGGACTTCAGATCGAACGCATTCCGACTTTCGGCGACAACTACACCTATCTCGTGATCTGCGACGCCACGCAGGAGGCGGCGATCATCGACGCGCCGGAATTCGAACCGGTGGTCGCGCGCGTGGAAGCCTCGGGGGCTCGGGTCACCAAGATCCTTTCGACCCATCACCACCCCGATCATTCCGCCGCCAATCCCCAGCTCGCGAAGCACTACGGCGCCCCCGTCTACGGACACGTCTCGGATTCCGAGCGACTGCCGGGCTTCAGCCAGGGGGTCGACGAAGGCGACACCGTGGACGTGGGCCAGGAAACGGCCCGGGTGCTCTTCATCCCCTCTCACACGATGGGACACGTGGCCTACGTTTTCGACAACGCCCGAGCCCTCTTCAGCGGCGACATGCTCTTCGCCGGGGGGTGCGGACGCCTCTTCGAGGGCGACGCCCAGATGATGTACGACGCCCTCTGCGTCAAGCTGGCCGCGCTCCCCGACGACATGCGGGTCTTCTGCGGGCACGAGTACACGGAATCCAACCTCGTCTTCGCGGCCTCGGTGGAACCGGAAAACGCAGCCGTGCGCGACAAACTCGAACGCGTCCAGGCGATTCGCTCCAACGCGGCGGCCGACTGGCACGACGCCACGGAATCGGAGATGACCATCCCCTCGACCCTGGCCGAAGAAAAGGCCACCAACCCCTTCATGCGCTCTCCGGATGCGAGCGAGTTGGGCCGACGGCGCACCCTCAAGGACAACTTCTAGGTCCTTTAGCGAGGAGGGGGGGCCGGGCCCGGGCGAAACCCGGCGCTGCGCAACAGCAGCCGCAGCCGGAGACCGACATTCGCCTCGGCCCAGGCCGTGACGCGTTGCACGGCGTGCAGTGCGTCGTCCTGTCCCGACCAATGATGGCGGATGATGTCGGGATGAGTCCGATTGAAGAGCAGGGAGAGGGCTCCCGCGACGAAGATCAGGTCGTCGACGAGGCCGAGCGGCCCCAGCAGGAGGACCGGAACCAGGTCGATCGGGCTCGCCACGTAGGCCAGGGCCAGCGAAGCGATCCACTTCGAACCGCGCGGCACCCGCGCGTCCGCCACCAAGCGCGCCAGGAGCACCACGAAGTCCGGCAGCAGCAGGAGAAGATCGCGCAGCCCCGATCTCTCTCCCGTCCGCGGTTCGATCACGCGCGCACGCAGGCGGTCGTAGAGCCTCTCCTCGTCGGGGTTCAGGTCGATCACGACGGGGCCGGCGGGGGCTTGCGTCACGGCCGCACCCAGGGAATCTCTCGAAGGGTTTCCTCCGTCTGCGGATCGAAGGAGAGCGCTCCGACGAAGGGGCGTCCATCGGCATCCTCCAACGAGATCTCGAGCAGGGCGGCCAGGGTCGGGGACAGGTCGATCGCGGGCATCACGGGAATCGTCACTCCCCTGCGGAACCCGCTTCCCCAGCCCACCAGGCCCACCTCGCTCTCGGGAGACGACTCCAAGTAGCCTCCCGCAGCGCGTACCGGCGAAACCACCAGGAAACGTGAACCCCTCACCGCGTTTCCAAAGACGTAGCCCGGTCGGGCCGCAAGACCGAACCAGGCTTCCGGGTCGGCCCCGCGCGCCGACATCTCGGACGCCGGCACGATGCGGAAGGCCCCACTCTTCGTGGATTCCTTCTCCAGCACGTCGCGGGCGAGAAGCGCCGAAGATTCATCCTTCGCGTAGACGAATGCGGAGCCCCCGTTCGAACGCACGATCGCCTTCCAACTGCGCACCCCCGTGTCCAATCGCGGATCTCGCGCAATCAGACCCGCCGCACGCAGAGCGACGTTGGCCTCAATGCGCGTGTGCACCGTTTGCCAGGCTTGATCGCCAACGACCACGACCGCCATCTCCTTCAGGATTCCCGCTTGATTGAGACACGTGAGCAGGCGATCGAGTTCCGCATCGATTCGGGCCAATGAGCGACGCAGCGAGAGCGTGTCCGGCCCGTCGCGCCAAAGCGGCCCCGTTGGCCCAACGAGCCGCAAGAGCCACAAGTCGGGGGGGCTCGCGAGGCGCGACGCGTCGCACGCAAGGTCCACGACCAGCGAATCGCGCTGTGCCAGGTCGGGCCAGTCGGCTCCGGCCCCCTTGGGCATACGGGCACGCACCCGGTCCAGCAGCCATGGCGTCGTTCCCGCACCCACCAGGTCGATCCACGTTTCGCCTCGCCGCGTCGGGTAGACCTCCGGCAGCAGAAGCGAAATCGCCGCCCCCAGCGTGGTTGGCCAGGCCAGGGCAATGACCTCCTTGTCCGCCGCAGTCGCGGCCTGCCAAAGAGAAGGCCCGCGAAGCTGGCTCGCATGCCAGGGCGGCGTCGAGCGAACGCCCGAATCGCCCAGGAGGTGATCTCCGGTGATGCCGTGGCTCGCCGGGTAACGCCCGGTCACCAACGTGGCGTGAGCGGGATAGGTCGAGGCGGGAACCGCCGGCTCGAGACGTTCGACCCACACCCCATCCTCGGCGAGTTGGGTCAGGGTCGGCATGAGCGCGTTGCGCCCGTCGGACGCGAGGTAGAAATCGGGCACGAGCCCGGTCACAGAAACCAGGAGAACCCGGCCCTCGGGAGGCGCCGAGGTGGGGGGCAGATCGATTCTCCCGTCGCTCGAGCGCTCCAGGACCGGATCGGCTCCCGGGTTACGAAGATCACCCGCCGGGTCCGAAGAAGAGGCACATCCGAGAACCACCGCCCCGCAGAGCACAGCCAGGAGCATCGGGAAGACCCTGAAGAACACCGACGCCCCCTCCTCGTCCAAGACCCACGGACGATTGCCCAATCTTACCCGGTATCCCATCGAGGGACCTTTCAAGCCCGGATTCCGTGCTATACCAACCCCCCGAGGGAGGTCGCGTGGAACCCACCGCGCGTTACGAACAACTGCGAATCCCGCTAGCGGAGCCTCGGCATGGCCTTTCCGAAGTCTCCGCCACGCTCGGGATCCCGGACTGGTGGCCGACCGGCGACCGGGTGGCGGTCGTGCTCGCTCACGGCACGGGCGAAGGCATGGAAGACACGCTGTTGGAGGCACTCCAACAGCGCCTGACCGAAGAGCGCTACCTCACGCTCCGGTTCAATTTCCCCTTCTGGGAAGGCCGCAAGCCCGGCAAGCGAACCAACCCCGACCCTTTCCCGATTCTCGAGCAGACCTACCGGACCGCCATCAGCATGCTCAGCCGGGATCCAACGAACGCCCCGGCCCACATTTTTCTCGGTGGCAAAGGGCTCGGAGCCGAAGTGGCCGCGCGACTCGCGACGGCTCGCCTGCGCCTCGACGGTCTCTTTTTCGTCGGCTTGCCCCTCCATCGGCAGGACAAGCCCGAAACCGTCGATGCGGACTACCTCTACCGAATCGTGTCGCCCATGCTCTTCGTCCAGGGAACGCGGGACCGACGCTGCGAAGTCGACAGCCTACGCCGGACGCTACTTCGCATCGGCGCGCCCACGGCGCTCCAGATCGTGGAGGGAGCCGATCAGAACTTCCGGGTTCTGAAGAAGTCCGACCGGACGACCGAGGAAGTGGAACAGCAGGTCGCGAGAGTCGTCGCGAGTTGGATCGCGCACCGCCTCGACGAAGCCTGATCCAAGGACAACTCCCATGGCATTCTCGTGGCACGAAGTCGGGTCTCCCGATGACCTTCCAGAAGGCGAACTCCGAGGCTTCCGGGTCGGAGGTCGCAAACTCTGCGTCGGCCGCTCCGCCGAAGGATATTTTGCGATCGACGACGAGTGCCCCCACGCCGCGGGAAGCCTGTCCGAGGGAATGATCGACGGCGGTGAAGTCATCTGTCCACTCCACGCCTACGCCTTCGATACGAGCACCGGGGAATGCCCCGACGATCCCTCCTGCAACATCCGTGCGTACCCCGTGCGGCAGCAGGAGGGCCAACTCCAGGTCCAATTGCCCGCGAACCCGGATTCGCCCTAGGAGGGCACCATGGCTGAGAACGACCTCTACTTTCGCCAACTTGCGGTGGGGGAGATGGCCAATCTCGCCTACCTCGTGGGGTCTCTCCGCACGCGGGAGGCCTTGTTGGTGGATCCGGCGTGGAACGTCGACCGCCTCCTGGACCAGGCCGCGGAAGACGACATGACGGTCACGGGCGCGCTCGTCACCCACTACCACCAGGACCATATCGGGGGGCAACTCTTCGGACACGAGATCCCGGGACTGGCCCAACTCCTCGAGCGAACGTCCATCCCCATCCACGTACACCGGGAGGAAGCCGCCGGGGTCGCGGGGGTGTCGGGGGCTTCCCGGGGCGACCTCGTCGAACACGACGGCGGCGACCAACTCCAGGTCGGAGACATCCGGATCCGGCTTCTGCACACGCCTGGTCACACGCCCGGTTCGCAGTGTTTCCTGGTCGAAGAAGCCGGACGGCCGGCCCAGCTGGTCTCGGGGGATACGCTTTTTCTCGGCAGCTGCGGGCGGGTAGACCTACCCGGCAGCGACCCCGAGGCCATGTACGAGAGCCTCCAGGGGACACTGAAGAAACTCCCGGACGAAACGCTGCTCTTCCCCGGACACCTCTATTCCGCCGATGCCCAGTCGACGATGGGCGAACAAAAGCAGACGAACCCGTTTCTACGGGTGGCGTCCCTCGAGAATTTCCTCTCGTTCATGGGGGTCGGGCGCTAGTCGAACGAACGGACTAGCCCGCGTCGCCGACGATCAACTTGCCCTTCAATTCGTGGCCGTCTCCCTCGTCGGGCGAACTCGGCTCGTGAATGACGCGATACTCGTATTCTCCGGGCTGGAGTTCGCAAAAACTCGCGAACTCGCCGGGAGCGATGGGATCCGACTTCAGCTTCCCCTCGCGCAACGCGAAGTTCACGAGGCTGTGGCAGATCATGTTGCGCGCCACCTCGCGATCGAACACCACCGTCACCGGTTGCGGGGCGTAGCTGATCCACGCCACCAACTGCCCCTGGGCCAGCACGATTTCATCGGGGTTGATTTGTTGCCCTGTAATCAGCACCACCTTGTGCCCCAACGAGCTCTTGTAGGCCGGATCCAGCTCAATCCCGGGTTCGCCAAGAGCGGATCCGGAGGCCAGGATGGCCAGCCCCCCGCAGGCCAGGGCGCTCGCAACCGGGCCCGGTCGCCCTTGGGCGAATCTTCGGGCTGAGGACCGGGCGAAGCGCATGCCCGAAGTGTGCGGGAACCCCGGTGTTATTTCCACCGGGAGTTTCAGCCCTCTCTCCGCCTTTCCGGGATCGCCCCGGAGCACACCCCGTTGCAGATTGAAATCCCCGCATCCCTCGGGTAGGGTCTGCCCACCTTGGAAGCCCCGAAGCAACGCTTCGGGGCCCTACAGATGACCAATTACCGTCGGAGGCCCCCCCCATGAAGGTCATGGTGTGCCTGAAGCAGGTGCCGCATCAAGACGCGCGCCTGGATATCCGGGACGATGCAACCTGGATCAAAGAAGACAGCATCAAGTTTGAGATCAACAGCTACGACACCTACGCCCTCGAGGAAGCGCTCCGCATCAAGGACGCCGGGGAAGCGGAAGTGGTGGTCGTATCGGTCGGACCCGATCGGGTCACCCAGGCGCTCCGAACCGCGCTGGGAATGGGCGCCGACCGAGCCGTCCATGTAAACGATCCCGCGGCTGAAAACTCCGACAGCCTCGGCCTGGCCAAAATCCTGGCCGCCGTCGGAAAGGCCGAGAGCCCGGACCTCGTCTTCGCGGGACTCATGTCCGATGACGACAACTACTCCGCCATTCCTCCCATGGTTTCCGAACTCATGGGGCTGCCCTCGGCAACCGGCGTACTGAAGACCGAAAACCAGGGCTCGAGCATCCGCGTCGAACGCGAACTCGAAGGGGGTGCGCTCGAGGTCGTCGACCTGCCGACCCCGTGTCTCATCGCCGTCCAGAGTGGCTCGAACCAGGTCCGCTACGCGTCGCTGAAGGGCATCATGCAGGCAAAGAAGAAGCCCATCGACGTCAAGACCGCGGCTGACCTCGGTCTCGAAGGCCAGGTCGGTGCGGATGCGGCGAAGGTCAAGATCGACAAGATCTTCGTTCCGGCCAAGGGTGACAGCGCGGAGATGATCGAAGGATCTGCGGACGAGATCGCCTCGAAGCTGGTCGGAAAGATCAAGGAACTGGGTCTCCTTTAGACCCCTTCTACGAACCCCCAATCAAAAGGATCAGTCCACATGGGCAACATCCTCATCGTTACGGAAATCCAAAATGGCGCGATCCGCGAGGCCAGCTCCGAGTTGGCGGCGGTCGCGCAGGGACTCGCAGAATCGACCGGTCGGTCGGTGAAGAGCCTCGTCATCGGGAGCGGCTGCAACGACCTGGCCAGCGACTTCGCGTCGAAAGGCGGGGGCGACACCCTCGTCGTCGATGACG
>JAZAOF010000012.1:0-8784 GCA_036228265.1 Myxococcota bacterium
CGGTTGGCGCCAGCGGGGATGTCACAAACGCAGCGGGTGGATACGCGATCGAGGTGGAAGACGGAAGCCATAGCGTGAGCTGTAGCGGAGGAAGCTTCGCGGGAAGTTCCGCGGTGAACGTGAACATCGAGGGAAAGAACGTCGAAGTGGACTTCAAATCCGGTGACCCAGGGGCCTTTGTCGGCTTCGTCGCTGTCCCCGAACCCCGCTCCACCTTCCTCCAGGCGATGGTGCTCATCGCCCTGCTGGGGCTTCGGCAGTGGAGAGCCCATTCTGGGTAGGATCCGGTGCGCCAACGGGGTTGGGAGTCGCTGACAGGACGCCCTGCGATAAGCTGGGGAGCGAGCCTGGACCGCCGGTCACGAGACGCCGCCGCCCATGAACGAAGACGGCCTCGTCTCCCCAACCCAACGAGGAGCCCGCCTTGGATCTCGAAATCGCCGGTCGCTGCGCTGCGGTGGCTGCCAGTTCTTCCGGCCTCGGCTTCGAGACCGCGCGTGCGCTCGCCGATGAAGGAGCCCGGGTCGCACTCTGCAGCCGGGACGCCGACCGGGTGTCCGAGGCCGCCTCGAAAATCGGGCGAGGGGCCGTGGGTTTCGCCTGCGACCTCTCCACCCGGGAGGGCGCAAGCGCCTTCATCCAGCAGACCGAGGAAGCCTTGGGGCCCGTCGACATCCTGGTGGCCAACGGGGGTGGGCCGCCGCCCGGCGGGGCGTCCGGGGTAGACCTCGACGCACTCCAGGGCGCGCTCGAAGCCAACCTGGTCGCGATGATTGCCCTCATCGAACGGGTTCTCCCTGGAATGCGCGAACGCGGCTTCGGCCGGATTCTTGCCATCACCAGTTCGGCGGTCCGGGAGCCGCTGCCGAACATGGTCCACTCGAACACCGCCCGAGCAGGCCTCGCGGCCTACCTGAAGACGCTCGCGGGGGAAGTGGCTTCCGACGGGGTCACGGTCAATTCGATCCTGCCCGGCGCGCACGATACCGCCCGGGTGAGAGCGCTCCCCCCCGCCCTGGTGGACCGCCTGGCCACCCAGATTCCGACCGGAAAGATGGGAGAAGCCCGTGATTTCGGGCGGTTGGCGGCCATGCTGTGCTCCGGCTTCGCGGGGCAGGTGACCGGCACCTGGCTCACCGTGGATGGCGGCGCCGGTTCTGGGACCTGAAAAAATCCCGGGGGACTGAACGCTTCGACCGCGAACGGGTTCTATCCGGTTGCAGGGAGAAGGGCTCAGGGGAACCCACAAACCAGGAGGAGACGCGATGTCGGCTGAGGCCAGGGTGGTGATGGGATTCAAGGGGATCTCGCACGACGAGGAGTTGAGCCAGGCGGTAGAAAAACGCTGCCGGGCCCTGGCGATCGAGTTTCCAGAAACGACCCATTTCGAGGTTCACATGGAACTCGAAGCGGGCGAAGTCGCGGTTCGCGTCCACGTGAGTGGGCGCGACACCCAGTTCGCGTCCCACTCGAGGGCGGCCCAGGCGCGCACGGCCTCCGACACCGCCCTGGAGAAGCTTGAACGCGAACTTCGCCGCCATCACGACAAGCGGATATTCGGCGCACGACGAGAGGCGCAGCGGAGCCGTGCCAACCGCTGAACCGAACGCGCCGCTCAGCCCAGGATCAGGTGAAGCTTCAAGCCGAGGACGAAATCACCCTCGAGGCGCAAGCGGCGCCGCAGCAGGGCCTCGGGCGCGGCGAGCGTCCCCCGGTTCAATTGTCTCCAGGTGGCCACGTCGAGGACGACGCGGAGGTCCGGGGAAGCCTCTGCGCCCGCCTGGCCCCGAACTTCTCCCCCGGAGACGCGGATGCTGAACACGCCCCCTTCCCGTTCCGCTTCCCCTTCCAAACCCTCGAGTTCGAAGACGATGGTGGCCTCTGTAGTCCCCAGCTTTCGACGCCGACGCTCGTCGGTAGCCACTGCGGCGGGCACCCACTGGGAAAAAAATTCCAGCGGCGTGATGTCTTCGGGCGGACGGGCACGCTCCATGGTCCCAGGCTAGCCCGGTTCGGCTGGCCCGCGCCGGAGCCGAAGGGCCGCACCCGTATGAGACCGGGAGTCCCGGGCAATCTCTTCCGGCGACCCCGTAGCCAGCACCTGCCCCCCGCCGGGGCCTCCTTCCGGGCCCAGGTCGATCACAAAATCCGCGTGGCGAACGACGTCGAGATTGTGCTCGACGACCACGACGGTCCCGCCGGAATCCACCAGGGCATCGATGGCTCCCAGCAGAACGCGAATGTCCGCCGGGTGTAGCCCCGTCGTTGGTTCGTCGAGAACATAGAGACGATCCGCCGACTCTCCCGAAAGAGCCAGGGCCAATCGAATGCGCTGATGTTCACCTCCGGAGAGAGTCGAGAGGGGCTGGCCCAACGGAAGGTATCCCAGCCCAACCCGCGAGAGCGGGGCGAGCTTCGCGACAATGGCCGGATCGGTTGCAAAAGCCTCTATCGCCTCGTCGACTCCCAGCTCCAGCACGTCCACGATGGACCGCCCTTCGAAGCGAACTCCGAGAACCTCCTTGCGGTAACGAAGCCCCCCACAATCGTCACAGGGAACGCGAACGTCGTCGAGGAACTGCATGTCGATCACGAGCTGGCCCGCCCCCTCGCAGGTGTCGCAGCGACCTCCCGGAACATTGAACGAGAACCAGCCCGGCCCAACGCCAAGAGCACGCGCCTCACGCGTCGCGGCGAAGCGGCGCCGGATCGCCTCGAAAGCCTTCGACACCGTCGCCGGGTTCGAACGCGGACTTCGGGAAGCCGGACGCTGGTCCACCACCACCGCCTCGGTGATCGCGTCCGCCCCTTCGATTCCGGTGCACGCTCCGCGATCCGGGTCCCCCTGCAGGTTCCCCACCAGGACCGAATGGACCAGCGTGGACTTCCCGGCGCCGGAAACACCGGTCACCGCGGTCAGTTGTCCGAGCGGAAAAGACACGTCGAGATCTCGAAGATTGTTTTCCGTGGCGCCGAGGACCCGGAGTTCGCCACGGGCGGACCGCCGGGGCGGCTTCGAAAGAACCCCTTCGCCCCGAAGTGCCCGACCGGTGGGCGACGTGGGATGCGCCCTCAACGTTTCGACGTCGCCCTGGATCACGATCCCGCCACCTCCCTGCCCCGCCGCCGGGCCCAGTTCGATCACGTGGTCCGCGGCCGACACAATTTCAGGCGCGTGTTCGACGACGACGACGGTGTTGCCCTGGGCGCGGATCGTCGCGAGAACGTCCAGCAACCGCTCGACGTCCCTGGGATGGAGCCCCACCGAGGGCTCGTCGAGAACGTAGAGCACCGACGTCAGCCGACCGCTGAGGGCCGTCGCCAACTGGATCCGCTGAGCCTCTCCTCCCGAGAGAGTTCGAAGCGGGCGATCCATCCCCAGGTATCCCAGTCCCACGTCCTCCACCGTGGCGAGGCGTGCCCGCAACCGCTCGAGTACGCGTTCCCCGGCTTCCGCACGATCGCCCGGGGGCTCGAAGGCATCGGCCCAACGACGAAGCTCGCCGAGACTCCACGAGGACACCCGGCCCAACGAAAAACCGTCGACTTCGACACAGAGGGCGTCGGCGCAAAGCCGAGCCCCGCGGCAGTCCGGGCAGGCGTCGTAGCGCCTATAGCGGGCGATCAGAACGCGGGCCTGCACCTTGTACCGACGTTTCTCGAGTTCTTCGAAGAAACCGCGAACACCCGGCCAGGTCTCGTCATCCCCCTCGATCACCCAATCCTGGTCCGCTTGCGAAAGCGTTTCGAAGGCCCGATCGATGGCCACGCCCCGGCGCTCGGAAGCCCGGACGAGTTCGTACTGCCGGGCCTGGCCCATCGGCGTCGCGAACGGAGCAATCGCCCCAGCCTCCAGGGAGAGTTCCGGGTTGGGAACGAGGCGCTCTCGGTCCAGGACCGGCACCCGTCCAAACCCCTGGCAGGCCGAGCACGCCCCCATCGCGCTGTTGAACGAAAAAAGACTGGGCTCGGGCGTCGCAAAATCGCGTCCGCAGCCGTCACAGGAGAAGGCGTCGCGGAGCGCGTGGCGCACGCCGTCTTCGTCGACGACGACCAGGTGTCCCTCACCGCTGGCAAACGCCGCCGACACCGCCTCCACCAGCCTTCGTCGTCCCGTATCTGGGTTGGCGACGAGCCGGTCGATCAGCAGGAGCCCCTGGGAGAGGATTGCGTCGAGTTCCGAAGTTTCCGCCGAAGCCCAATCCGCCACCCGGTTTTGACCGTCCAGGATGCGGGTGTATCCATCGCCGGCCAGCCGATCCCGGTAATCCGTCACGTTTTCGCCGCGACGACGGCCGGGAAACGGAGTGGCGATTTGCAGGCGCGTGCCCGACCAGCGGGCCAGGATCCTCTCCGCGACGGCCACGGCCCCACCGGGGGAAGCCAGGCGGTCGCAGTCCGGGCAGCGCGTGTCACCAATTCGCGCGTAGAGGAGTCTCAGGTAATCGAGAACCTCTGTGGCCGTGCCCACGGTGGAGCGCGCGTTCGTCACCCGGTTGCGCTGCTCGATGGCGATCGCCGGCGGAAGGTGCGAAATGCTGTCGACTTGGGGTCGGGGAAGCCGCTCGAGAAACTGGCGGGCGTAGGTGGACAGGGACGTGACATAGCGCCTTTGCCCCTCGGCGTAGAGGGTGTCAAAAGCGAGACTCGACTTGCCCGAACCCGAGACTCCCGAAACGACGGTCAGCGCGCGCAGCGGGATATCGCAATCGATCCCGCGCAGGTTGTGCGAGCGCGCATTGCGAATACGGATGGCGGATCCGGAAGTCGACCCCGCGCTCAGAGCGGCACTCAGTCGTCTCCGCGCTGGAGCTGCCTTCGCGCCAGGGTCGCGTAGGTTTCCTTTCCCGCCGCTTCGGCGGCTACAGCCAACCGCGACCAGGCGTCCGCATTCACTTCCACGCGACGCACGTCGACCACGCTCTTCAGAAGGAAGGCGTCCCCCGCTTCGACGGCGAGTTCGGCAATCTCGGCGAGCTTTTCATCGGCTTCGGCCAGCACCAGGAAGGCGACGGCTTCGAGCGATCGACCTTCCTCGAGATAGCTCTCCGCCAGGGCGAGCGCCTGGGCGGCCGGCAGGTCACGCTCCAGGAGGTGCCTGCGTTCCAACGGATTCGGAATCTTGCTTCGAGCCACGCCCACCGACCTCCTTAGTAGCGAACCACGGACGGATCCACGGTGAGCGACCACGCTTCGATCCCACCGTCTAGATTTTCCACCTTCTGAAACCCGCGCTCGCGAAGCTGGCGGACCGCGGTTTCACTTCGGCCACCCCGGTGGCAATGAACCACGATGGGGCGTTCGAGACGGTCTTCCAGTTCACCCAGCCGCTCGCCGAGTTCATTCAAGGGAATCCAGCGAGATCCGTCGATGCATGCCTTGGCTCGCTCATCAAAATCCCGGACATCGAGGAGCACCACGTCTTCTCCGCCCCGGAGGCGGTCCGCCAGGGCCGACGCGGAGAGTTGCGCCACGGGTTGCTCCGGGGTCAAGCCGCAAAAGCCATCGTAATCGATCAACTCCGTGATCGTCGGGCTCTCGCCACAAGCGGGGCACTCGGGATCCTTGCCGACTTTGAACTCCCGAAACGTGAGTTCGAGCGCATCGTAGAGGAGCAGGCGCCCCACCAATGGCTCCCCCACTCCCGCGAGCAACTTCACCGCCTCGGTCGCCTGGATCGTAGCGATGATCCCCGGCAGAACTCCGAGCACGCCCCCTTCTGCACACGAAGGCACCGAACCCGGGGGCGGGGGTTCCGGAAAAAGGCACCGGTAGCAGGGCCCACGCGTCGCATCAAAAACACTCGCCTGCCCTTCAAAGCGGAAGATCGACCCATAGACGTTGGGCTTCCCGAGCAGGACGCAGGCATCGTTGGTCAAGTAGCGCGTGGGGAAGTTGTCGGTTCCATCGAGAACGAGATCGACCTCGCGAACGAGTTCGAGCGCACCCTCCGAGGTGAACCGCCGCCGGTGCCCGCGGATCTCGACTTCGGGGTTCAGGGCGCGGAGCCTCTCGGCAGCGACCTCGACCTTCGGACGACCCACATCGTCGGTGGCATAGAGCACTTGCCTCTGAAGATTGGACAAGTCCACGACATCGTCGTCCACGATGTCGAGAGCCCCCACTCCGGCGGCGACGAGATACTGGGCCGCCGGGCAGCCCAGCCCTCCGGCTCCCACCAAGAGCACGCGGGATTGGCGGAGACGTTGCTGCCCCTCCACGCCGAACTGGGAAAGGCCCAGGTGACGCCGGTACCGTTCGAACTGTTCGGGAGCCAGAAGCGAAGCGGGGTCGCTCATTGCCCTAGGCTATCGGACCCCCACGGCGGCACAAGAACCGCGGTCGGAGACGTCCTAGAGGTCTTCGCCAGCCTCTTCCTTGCTTGGAACGACCACGACGACGTAGGCCTTCCGGGGCTTGTCGATGAATTTCCAGGACACCGTTACCCAGTCGCCCTTCTTGAGCTTCTTCCAGCTCTTCTTCTCGCCCTTGACCTCGGTCTCATCGACCTTGACGAACGAGACCTTGTCTCCCATGCGGTTGTCGACAATCAGTTTCTTCTTCTTGATCTTGTCGATCCGCCCCGTGAATTCGCGCATTGAGCCTTGGGCGTGGGACACCTCCGGGAGCGAAAAAGCCGCCCCGACGAGACCCACGACAGCGATCAATACGAACAGACGACTGAACTTCCTCATGACTGGATTCTTACTCCTCTGAAGCAGAAACAGATTTTAGCCGAACCCCAACGGCCACCCCTGGGGTCGTAGCAATTCCTGGGACGCACGGGGACCCAGAGAATTCGAGATTTCGGGGAAAATTTCAAGATGCAGGTCCCGGTCGCCCCTTCGGGGTGGTGCCGGAGGAGGGATTCGAACCCTCACGGGCCGTAAAGCCCGGGGGATTTTGAGTCCCCTGCGTCTGCCAGTTCCGCCACTCCGGCTTCCAACGTCCAGGATTGCACCCGCCGGAAAATGGATTTCCAGCAGATTTTCGCGCGGTCGAGGACGGCCCGACCGCGCAGCCCCGGTCTTTTCCTTCTACTCCAACACCTCGATCGAGCCCGTGAGCGTGAGCTGAGGCGCGTCGCGGTAGGCCTGGTTCTGGAACATGTAGACGGAGTACGGATACGTCCCGGGCTTCATCGGGCAGGGCGTGACCAGGTCCTCGTTGGCCCCGATCGTTTCGATCGATTCGATGTCCGGTCCGTTCAAGACGAAGTCCGGCCGCAACTCGGTACATGTGAATCCGTCCTTCACCGAGGCCGGAAAGTGAACGGTTGCGACATAGTCGGAGAAGTTCGTCCAGGCGACGGAGTTCTTCGCGCCCTGGACCCGCACCACCTGGGGGTGGACCGACATGTTGTTGATCTGGACAACCATGTTCTCGCGGGGCTTGTTTGTCGTCTTTCCGCTCTCGGTCCGCTGGGGCGTACCTGCACACGCCACGACAGAGCTCAAGAGAACGGCTATCCCGATTGCAGAACGGATCATTGGACACTCCCTATTTTTTCGTCAGACGGTTCGACGCCGACCGGTCACCTATGTGGGGCTGGAGTATGGAGCAACACGGCGCTCCCCGGCACTCCCGCTCAAGTCGGCCTATTTTCGCTGTTTCGGGGGGATTTTGACAGCCCCGCTTCCTGAAGGTAGTTTCGCAGCCCGTTGGGGCTGTAGCTCAGTTGGGAGAGCGCGTGAATGGCATTCACGAGGTCAGGGGTTCGATTCCCCTCAGCTCCACCATTTTCCACCCGGTAGGCCTGGCCCAGGCGGCGCAGAGCCTCCGTATCGCCTCGGTACACTAGGAGATCAAGGCGGAAACCACGTCCGGCATCTCCTTGGCCACGCGAATGATCGGGATTCCCGTCTGGGAGTTCACGGTCATCTCGTGGATGGCCCGGGGGAGATCCTCGAACGCGTAGATCTCGTCGTGGATCGTCGGCCGGAAGACGCTCCCGTAGAGCTCCGTGGCCGCCTCGACGCCGTAGAGGGTTTCGTAGTGGGTGTGGTCTAGCGTGACCTGCTTCAGCGAGGCTCCCGCGGAGTTGTAGGAGCAGTCTCGAGACAGTTGCCAACCGGCGCTCACGTTCACGCCTTGGCGACTGGCCACCGCCACGCCCGCTCCAAAGACCGGCCCCCGCAGCATGTCACACACGATGTGCATGCCCTCGCCACCGGTCAACGAGCGACATTGCCGAATGAAGCCCTTGACCCCGTCTCTATCGGCAAAGCGGTTGAAGGCCTTCTGGTCGATCCCCTCGATCCCCAGTTTCTCGAGAGCCGCCCGGCGCTCGGGACTGCCCGAGCAGAAATACGCGTTGTGCCCCTGGTCCTTCGCGAGCATCAGGAACAGCTCGCTCACGCCCCCGCCAAAGCCCAGCACGTTGAGCCGAGCCTGGCGTTCCTCCGAAACCTTGACCCGATAGATCCCGAGACCCCGGCGCCAGAGGTGGTAGGCCGTGGGGGCGCGCAGCGGCAGGGCTGCCATCTCCCAGAGGTTGAGCCCGCAGTCGAGCGGCGCGCGGACCAGTTGCCAGTCTTCCACGACCGCCTCTTCGCCATACCAGCCGATGCTCTCGGGCGTGTCGTACGCCCAGATCGTGATCGGATAACCGTGCCGGTCGGGGACTCCGTTGCAGTGCGTGACCACGATGTCTCCGACCTCGAACTTCGTGACCCGCTCGCCGACTTCGATCACCTCGCCCAGGGCCGAATTGCCCGGAAAGATCTTGCCGCCCCGCACCTCGGCCACGTTGATGGTGTCGGCCAGCGCGGCGTGGCTGATGTT
>JAZAOF010000013.1:0-6089 GCA_036228265.1 Myxococcota bacterium
CGATCCCCTGGTACAACTCGAGGTCGGCCGCTACCACGCGGCGCGCGCGGCCAACGAAAGCCGCCCCGGCCCCCGCGCAGAAGAAATCAAGCTCGCCCGAAAGCACTTCGAAGCCAGCACGGCGGAGTTTGCAACGAACCCCGAGGCCTACGCCCGCCTCGGATCGACCTACCTCCTCCCGGGCCAGGAGGCCAACAAGGCCATCCCTCTTCTCGAGAAGGCCCAGGCGCTCCTGCCTTCTTCATTGGAAATCGAACTGCTTCGGGCTCGGGCCGAGTTCGCACTTGGCCGGGCCTCGAGCGCGCGCTACCTGGCGACCTCGGTTGCTTCGCGGACACTCGACTCCGAGGTGGGCCGGAAAGCCCGGCAATTTCTGGACGAGATTGGCGGAAGCGAAGCCAGGCCGCCTTCCCCAATGCGACAGCCACGGACTCCGGCCGCGCCCTAGAGGCGCGATCGGTGCAAAATCAGCAGTCCATCCAGGAATTCGGACGGGGCGAGTTCGGAGACGGGACCGCCAGTTGGGCATCGCCTCCGGTCCGCTCGTCGACCTCGGGCTTCTCCTCGAAATCGCCGAGACGACCGCGCTCCAGGAGCGGGTGAAACTGTTCCGCCGGAACCGGCGGGCTGAAATAGTACCCCTGGAGTTGATCGCAGCCCCCAACGGTGAGCACGTCGCGCTGCTGCTCGGTCTCGACTCCCTCGGCGACCACCTCGAGATCGAGTTTCTTGGCGATACTGAGAATGGCCGACACGATCGCCGCATCGTCACGATCGACGGCCATGTCGGTCACGAAGGAACGGTCGATCTTGACGGTATCCACCGGAAAGCGCTTCAAGTAGCTGAGCGAAGAGTATCCCGTTCCGAAGTCGTCCAGGGACACGCCAACACCAATCTGCTTGATTTCGCTGAGCGTGGAGACCGCCAGGGATTCGTTCTGCATCAAGCCGCTCTCGGTAATCTCAAGCTCGAGCGACGACGCCGGCAGCCCGGTCGTCCAAAGCGTGCTCACGATCGAATCCCGTAGCGAACGTGTCTGGATCTGCTGGGGCGACAGGTTGACCGCGATCCGGAAATCGTCGAAACCCAGGAGTTGCCACTGGCGCGCCTGGTCGCAAGCCGTACGAAGAACCCAGTCGCCAATGGGGATGATCAGCCCGGTCTCTTCGGCTAGAGAAATGAACTCTCCGGGGTTGATGATCCCCCGCGACGGGTCTTTCCATCGGACCAGGGCCTCGGCTCCGACAATCTCACCGCTAACGGCCCTGACCTTGGGCTGGTAATAGAGGGTCAACTCGCCTCGGTCGACGGCTCCCCGGAGATCCTGGTCGAGTTCGAGCCGCTCGCGAACGCTCCGATTCATCGATTCGTCGTAGTACTGGTAATTGTTCCGGCCCCGATTCTTGGCCTGGTAGAGGGCCGTATCGGCATTCCGGATGAGGCACTGGGCTTCGGTTCCGTCGCGCGGGTGAAGGGCAATGCCGATGCTCGTGGTAACCCGGTACTCACTGCCCTCCAGGATGAACGGCTGGGCCAGGCTGGCCAGCAACCCTTCGGCCACCTCCGAATAGCGGTGTTCGCCTTCCAGCCCCTGGATGAGAAGGATGAATTCGTCTCCGCCCTGGCGAGCGACGACATCGCTCCGGCGCAATCCGGTCGAAATTCGGTGGGCCACCTGGATGAGGAGTTGATCGCCCACCGGGTGCCCGAGAGTGTCGTTGATGCCCTTGAACCCATCGAGGTCAAGGAAAAGAACCGCAAATGGCTTTTCGGTGCGTTCGCAGGACTCGATCCTGCGCTCCAGGCTTTCCTGGAAGAAGGTTCGGTTCGGGAGATGCGTAAGCGGGTCATGCGTCGCGCTGAAGTGGGCTCGGTGCCGGGCGCTTCTCAACTCGGCCAGGAGCCGGTGCCGTTCCACCGCGTGACTCAAGCTCCGAGACAGCGATCGTGCGTTGAGTTCTCGCTTGACGAGATAATCCTGGGCCCCGAGCCGCAAGGCCTGGATCGCCTCGTCTTCATCCTCGTCTTTCGCGAGTGCGATCACGGGAACACTCGCAGCCACGGCCTTGGCTCGCCGCAACGTATCGAGACCCGTGCTGTCGGGAAGATCGAGCGACAACAACACCACGTCGAAGGAGCCCTCAAGCAGGCTCGCCAGGGCCGGCTCCAGTGCTCCAATGGTCGTGAGGGAGAACTCCAGCGTCCCAAAAAGCGTCGAGAGACTCGGGGCGTCTCCAGACGTTCCCTCCACGAGGAGAACCTGGATCGAGTCTTCCGAACACGTGGTTTCACCAACTTCTGCGGTCGAATCGCTCACGTCCTAGTCAACGGCAAAAACGGCGCGCAACTTGAGCGCACCCGCCTCTTCGCCGCCGGAAAAACGAACACCCTGAAGAACGCCCCCCGGCCCGAAAATTCACCCCGGGGGTATCCAAAAAAGCCTTTATATTCCAGTACCTTGCGGAAATTTCTTGATCGACGTCCGGGATCATCCATGCTAACCGTCCCGACACCGCCGAGTCCCTGGATCCGCCTTCCTGGAGATGCATTTCATGTCCTTGTCCCACTCCACCGCACCCCGTCTCGAATCCGAAATCGGGAGTTGGGACACCGAAGTCGACGTTCTCGTCGTCGGGCTCGGCTGCGCCGGCGCATGCGCAACCCTCGAAGCGCGCGCCGCCGGAGCCGACGTGCTGGTCCTGGAACGCGCGGGCGGCGGGGGCGGCACGTCGTCGAACTCGGGGGGACTGATCTACCTCGGCGGAGGCACCCCCGTCCAGAAGGCGTGCGGCTTCGACGATTCACCGGAGGAGATGTACCGATTTCTCATCGCGGCCTCGGGACCGGGTTCCCAGGAGGACAAGATCCGGAAACTCTGCGACGAATCCGTCTCGCATTTTCATTGGCTGGTCGAGCAAGGCGTTCCCTTCAAGTCATCCTTCTACCCCGAACCCGGAATGGAAGCTCCCACCGACGACTGCCTGGTTTTTTCGGGAGGCGAGCACTGCCATCCCTTCAACCAGATCGCGCAGCCTGCACCGCGGGCTCACAAACCCCAGGTCCCGGGTGCGGGCGGTGCCTTTCTCATGCAGTGCCTGATCGCGGCGACCGAACGCAGTGGTGCCCGCATCGAGACCGACACGCGTGCCCTCGCACTGGTTGAAGATACGAGTGGCCGCAGCATCGGTCTCGTCGCGCAGACCGCGGTCCAGCAACGAGCGTTCCGGGCAAGGCGTGGGATCGTTCTCGCGGGCGGGGGATTCGTCTGGAACCCCGAACTCGTCGCACTCCATGCGCCCCAGATCGCGCGCTGCAAGGCCAAGAACGGGCAGGCCGGCGATGACGGTCACGTGATGCGGATGGGGCAAGCCGTCGGCGGAAATATCGTGCGCATGGAAACCGGCGAAGTCGCTCTCCCGGTCACCATCCCCAATCGGTTGAGCCGAGGGCTCTTCCTCAATCGGACAGGACAGCGCTTCATCAACGAAGACACCTACTTTGGCCATATCGGGCAGGCGTCGCTCCAGCACCAGGACGGCCAGGTCTACTTCCTCCTCGACGACGCCACCTTCGAGAGAAACCTGCTCCAGATGGAGCCGACGTTCGTGGCCGATACCCTCGAAGACCTGGAATGCGAAGCGGGCTTCCCTCCCGGCTCCCTCGTCCAATCGGTGAACTTCTACAACCAGCACGCCCGCCAGGGAAACGACCCGCTCTTCCACAAGCGGTCGGAAGCGCTCGTTCCCCTCGAGACGCCTCCCTACGCGATCCTCGACTGTCGCCCCGAGCATTGCCTCTACGCGGGTTTCACGACGGGCGGCCTGCAGACCACACCCGGAGGCGAAGTGCTCGGCGTGGAGGGCGAGCCCCTCCCGGGGCTCTACGCCGCCGGTCGAACGGCCGCCCTGCTCAGCGGAAGCTATTATCCCGCAAGTGGAATTTCGCTCGCGGATGGGACTTTTTTTGGGCGCTACGCGGGGCGAAACGCGGCGTCGAATCGAGACTAAGAACCCCGCTGGCGGCACGCGGATTGTGTCGCCCCGGGGACCGGAGGACTCCTATGAGTTTGGAAGGCAAGGTGGCATTCGTCACGGGTGCGGCGAGCGGCATGGGCCGACTCCTCAGTCGCAACATGGCTCGCGCGGGAGCACGCGTCGCGGCAATCGATCTCGATGAAGCCGGGCTCGCAAAAACCGCTGAAGGCAGCCCGGGAATCGAATGTTTCTCATGCGACGTCACCAATCCGGGGGCTCTCGAAGCGGTAGCGAAACAGGTCGAGACAGAACTCGGCCCCATCGACCGGGTCTTCGCGGCGGCCGCCATCATGCCCGCGGGCCGACTTCTCGAACAGGATCTCGGCACGATCCATCGCATCATGGACATCAACTACGGCGGTGTCGTGAATACCGTTCGGAGCACTCTGCCCGCGATGATCGAGCGCGGCCACGGCGACATGGTGATCTTCGCATCGATGGCCGGCTGGCAGCCGGTTCTTCTGCTGGGCGCCTACAACGCTTCCAAGTTCGCCGTCGTCGCGTTCTCGGAAGTCCTCCTCCACGAGAACCGCAACAGCGGAATTCGATTCGCCTGCGTGTGCCCTCCGCCGGTCAACACACCGCTGCTCGACCAGGCCAAGGACGCCCGACCGAAAATTTTTGACGAAGTGGAAACCCTGGAGCCGCAATCCGTACTGGATGCCATCGAAAAAACACTCGACGACGGGACTTTCTGGGTCTTCCCCGGAAAGACGACGCGGATGGGCTGGCGCTTTCGCCGCTGGTTCCCCAAGGCGACCTGGAAACAGATCCACAAGATCGAAGGCTGGTAGCGCTAGGGTAAAGAACCCTGTCTCGTGGCCTTAACTCGAAGGGCTGGGCCGCCAGGCCTCTCCCTTCCGCTTCCACGGGTTGTCATCCGTTGCGGACGGCAGCGCGACTCGCGCACGACAACTCGTCGTGACCGTGTCCCCGACATCCAGTTGAATCGATAGGTCGACCCATCCACAACCCGCCTCGTCGACTTCCTTTCCTTCGACCTTTCCATGGAAGACCATGGTGTCCCCGGGAAATACCGAGTCACTCATCCGAAACTGGATCTTCCCCAGCCGACCCCGGGGGCCCGTCCAGTCGGTGATATAGCGCTCGAAGTAGGCGGCATTGTGCGGCGTGTTGATGAAGATGTGGCGGGTGCCGTTTCGCTCCTGGGCAAAATCCTTGTCGTGATGCATCGGACGCCAGTCCCGGGTGGCGAGGGCACCGAGAACAACCGTGCTAGGCGTGATGTCGATTGCGAGTTCCGGAAGTTCCTCTCCGACCTCGACCTCTTCGAAAGAAATCCCTGCTGCGGTCATGATCCGCTCCTCTTGTATCCGTACCCGGTATAGCTTTCGATCGCGCACAGGTCGCCATTTCGGTTTTCGATTTCGACCTCGAGCACCCAGAATCGCCCCGTTCCAAGTTTCGTCGTCTTGAGATCGCTTACCGATCGTAGAATCTGGGTCGTCTTGAGGCGATCGCCAACCCGGACCGGTTCATGAAAGGTGATCGTGTTGTCCGTCATCACCGCCTCCGGGAGCCCAAGAGTCGCCTTCAGATCGAAGTGCAACTGCAAGGGCACAGCCTCCTCGGTGCGCCCAGGCGACCAGTAGTGCGGCCGAAACCACACCGAAATCATGCTGGGCGGAGCGATCGGACCGCCCGTCAGTTCCTCTGCGGCCTTGTCGTCCCAAAAGAGTGGGTTGCCGTTCTGCACGGAAGAACACGAAGTAAAGATGTACCCGCGTTCCACGTCGAACTCGCCCCATTCCTCGTATTTTTTCTGGCCGATCCAACCCTGGACCTCGGCCGGAATTTCTGACATCGATTTGCTCTCCTCGTTCAACTGATGATTCCGTCCGCCCGCAACCTCTCGATGGCATCGGGTTCCAATCCGGCCTCGGCAAGCAAAGCCTGGGTGTCCGTCTGATTCGCGTCCCGCACCGCTACGGGAGCCTGGGGGCGGGGCATGCCGGCGAGCACCGGGGCCACCTGGCGAAACGTACCGTCTTCCGGGTCGCTGGCTTCGCTGAACGCACCGCGTTCGCGCAGGT
>JAZAOF010000014.1:0-8584 GCA_036228265.1 Myxococcota bacterium
GTCAAAACGGGTCAACGCGTAGAAGTCCAGGCGCGGGTTGTAGTAGAGGGGGGCCTCGTCTCTCATCCGCTTGAAGATCGGGTAGGGATCTTCGTCCTGTTCGTAGGAGAACGGGTCGTATTCGAGGGGCGGAGAGGTCACGGGGCGATCCTCGGGCCGGGCTTGAACTCGAGGGGAAGGTGCGCGAAACCTCGAACGTTGCTCGAGTGGACACGCACGCTTTCTTCTTCGAGAATTCGCCAGTCGCCCAGTCGCTCGACGATGCACTCGAGGGCGACCTGGGCTTCGAGCCGCGCCAGCGAAGCGCCCAGGCAGAAGTGGGTACCCTGGCCGAAGGCCAGGGAGTTCGTGGTGTTGCGGCGGATGTCGAAGCGGTCGGGTTGCTCGAAGGCGCGCTCGTCGCGGTTTCCCGAGCCTACGAGCAGGGCCACCCGGGCGCCCTGGGGAATCGTGCGATCGCGGAGTTCGACGGGGCGTGTCGTGGTGCGGGCCAGCAACTGGGAAGAGGGGTCGTAGCGGAGGGTCTCCTCCACCCAGGCTGGAGTCGTCTTTGGCGGATCGGCCTCGACCCGATTCCGCTCGTCGGGGTTGCGCTCTAGCCAGTACAGGGCATTGGCCAGGAGCTTGGTCGTGGTTTCGTTGCCGGCGATGATCATCAGGAAGAGAAAGGCGATGATCTCCGTATCCTGGAGGCGGTCGCCGTCGATTTCGGCTGCGAGCAACGCACCGGTGAGATCGTCCATGCCGGCTTTTCGGCGTTTTGCCACGTGATCGGCGAAATAGTGGAGGAGTTCCGCAGCGGCTTTCATCCCGGCCTCGGGAACTCCGGCGCGACCCTCCTCCCGGTGTACCACGAGGTCCGCTCGGAGTCGGAGTGCATCCCGGTCCGACTTGGGGACACCGAGCAGTTCGCTGATCACGTCCATCGGGAGTTTTCCCGCGAAGTCGTCGACGAACTCGCAGCGCCCCTCTTCGACGAAGGTGTCGATGTAGGTGTTGGCGAGATTCCGGATATGGGGTTCGAGTTCACGGACGCGCCGAGGGGTAAAGCCGCTCGATACCAGGGCCCGGATTCGCCCGTGGGCCGGTGGATCCATGGCGAGGAAGGACATCACGGTGCTCGCTTCGCGCACGTCCCGTTCCAGGGAGACGCCCTGCGCGTTGGAAAAGAGGACCGGGTCGCGAAATCCCGCGAGGACATCTGCGTGGCGCGAAAGCGCCCAGAAATCTCGCTTCTCGCTGTAGTAGACAGGGGCCTCTTCCCTCAGGCGGGCATAGACGGGATAGGGATCCTCGTGGGTCTTCCAGTCGTAGGGATCAAATTCGACCAGGGGGACGGCCTCCACGAATGAGGCTAGTTGATTTACAGTCGGGCGGGAAGAGGAGAACCATCATGGTAGAGCGAGTCGGATTCATCGGGTTGGGAGACATGGGGGAGCCCATGGCGCGCAATCTCTGCGGGGGGAGTTTCGAGGTCGTGGTGTACGACCTGCGAAGCGAGGTCGTGAGCGAAGTGGCCAACGCTGGAGCCCATGGCGCTTCGAGTTGTCGCGAAGTGGGCGAACGGTCCGAAGTGGTGGGCCTCTGCGTGATCGACGACGCGGCGACCGAGGCGGTGGCCGGTGAAGTCCTCGAAGGGGCGGCACCGGGGTCGGTCCTCGCGATTCATGGCACGGTTTCTCCGGCCGCCGTTCAGCGCATCGCGGCAAAGGCCGCCGCCCAGGAGTGCGAGGTGGTGGACGCCCAGGTGACGGGCGGGCGTGGTCGCGCCTCCCAGCGGCAGCTGCGTTACATGGTGGGAGGGAGCGATGCCGCGGTGGAGCGATGCCGGCCGGTTTTCGCCACCTCGGCCGAGGAGATCACGCATTGCGGCCCCCTCGGTATGGGGTCCATCGCCAAGCTCTGCAACAACCTCGTGCAGTTCCAGGCCTGGCAGGGATACGTCGAGGCGTCGCTGCTCGCCGAGAAGTCGGGACTCTCCCGGGAAAAGCTCTTCGAGGTCCTTTCGTGGATATTGAACTACAACGCCCGGGCTTTCTTGATGGCGCGTTCGGTGATCAAAGAACAGCCCGCGAACGAAGCCCTGGTCGAGCGCTTCGAAGGCGTGATGCAGTTGGCCGAGAAGGATCTCCGCCTGGCTCTCGACCTGGCGTCCGATGTCGGAGTGAGCATGCCTTTTACCGACCTTTCCGTGGATCAACTCCGGCGACTCTTTGGGTTTGAATCCGCGGAAGACGCGTAAATCGGAGAGCGGGCTAGACTCGGGCTCGATTTTTGGGAGCGGGTAGGGTGAACGCGGCAATGGATCGGATCGTGGTGGTGGGTAGCGGCTTGACGGGGATGGCGTCGGCGTTGGCGCTTTCCCAGGCCGGTCACCCGGTGACCCTCGTGGAGCGTGAAGTCCTGCCTCCGTGCACCGATTCGGTGGAGGCGTTCGATCGCTGGGAACGGCGCGGCGCGCCGCAGACCCGCCATTCCCATGCCTTCCTGGCGCGGCTTCACAACGAACTCCGGAATCGCGCGCCGGATCTCTACGCCGAGCTTCTCGCCGCGGGCGCCGAGGTTTTGTCCTTCAAGGACATGGTTCTCGAGGCCTACGAGGATCCGGAGTTCATTCCGGAAGACGAGGAGCTCAATCTACTGGCTTGCCGTCGGATCACCTTCGACTGGGTCTTTCGTCGCCACCTCGAGTCGATTCCGGGCATCGAGAGGATTGACGGTGCGACGGTCGAGGGCCTCGTGGCGGAAACCGATGCCGCCACGAACCTCCCTCGGGTTACCGGCGTCCGGCTCCGAGACGCCCAGGGGAGTCGAATCCTCGAAGCCCGTCTCGTGGTCGACGCGTCCGGTCGCAACACGAAGCTCGGCGCCTGGTTGGAGGAGGTCGGGGCCCGCCCACTTGAAGACGAATCCGAGCCCTGCGGGATCTTCTACAGCTCCCGTTTCTATCGTCTTCTCGACGGCGTCGACCCGCCGCCCATCGAAGGTCCGATCGGCGCCGACCTGGGATACATGAAGTACGCGATCTTTCCGGGAGACTCGAGGATTTTCTCGGTCACCCTGGCCGCGTCGCCCGAAGACGCCGAACTGCGGCTTCTGCTCCAGGCCGAGGGGTTCGCGACTGCCGCGAGCGCACTTCCGGCGACCCAGGCGTGGGTGGATCCAGCCGTTTCCGAGCCCATCACCAAGGTCTACGGCTACGCCGATCTCCACAACCGCAGGCGTTTCTTCGTTCGGGAGGGCGAGCCCCTGGCGCTTGGGGTGTTTCCCGTCGGCGATGCGCTGGTTCATCAGAATCCGCTTTCGGGTCGCGGCTGCACCCTGGGTTGGTTGGCGGCCTTCGATCTCGCGGAGGCCCTCGGTGCGCACCCGGGCGATCTGCGGGCCTTCGCCCTCGACCTCGATGAACGCCTGGCTCGGAACGTGGTTCCCTGGTACGAAAACATGCGCGACCAGGACCGGGTTTCCGCCGCAACCGACGCGGTCCAGGATTCGGGCCGCGACCCCTTTGATTTCACCGGCGAGGACGGCCGCGTCGACCCCGCGGCCTACATGCGGTCGTTGCTGCGCGATGGCCTGATGCCCGCGCTTCGCGAGGACCTGCATGTCTTGCGTGCTTTCATGCGAGTGTTCAATCTACTCGATTCGCCACGTGACCTGATGGCCGACCCGCAGTTGCTGGGACGGGTGATGCGGGTCTGGCAGGGTCGGGAGTCGCGGGAGCGTATTTCCTTCGGTCCCGACCGGTCGGAGATGATCCGGTGCCTGCGGGCGGAGGCCTGACGCGCCGGGTGCCTAGTCGAGCGAGTCGTACCAGTCGAATCCTTCGCGCTTTACCCAGCCCGGCATCTTTGAACCCTTTTTCATGCGACCCTGCATGGCCTCGGTGAGTTCACCGTTCTGCATGAGTTCGGCGAAGATCACGCCGGCATTCGCGTGGTCAAAGAAGTCGCGCTGCCAGGACCACTTGTAGTTTCCGGCATACCGAAACCAGGACCCCCCGGTCCCGGCAATTTCATACGCGCTTCCGTCGGAACGTTCGAGTGGGGCAATCTGCCGCCAGAAACCGACGATCTCGCCCTGGATTTCGTCGATGAGGACCCGCACGTAGGGATAGGTCCACTTTCCAAGCCCCTCCATTTCGGTCCCGAAAACCCACTCGAGAATCTCGGTCTTGTTGCGGGCTACGAATTCGTACTTGGACCCGTTGTTCCAGGAGTACATGGCGTCGTCGGTGTAGAACTCCGCCATGGGCGACCAGTCGCCGGTTTCGCCAGCTTCGTCGTTGGCGGCGACCCAACGTCGCATCATTTCTTCGAGTTCTTCGCGGGGAAATGCGGGCATGCCGACTCCTTTTCAGTGGAATTCCTAGCGATCTCTTCGCGGATTTCGGAGCGCGATCGCGCGGGTGGGACAGTAGTTCACCGCGGTTTCGACCTCGTCGTGGGTCGATGCGTCGGTATGGTCTCGAAGGGGCTTGACCTGGCGCGTGGTGTTGTCGAAGGCGAAGGTATGCGGGGCCTCGGAAACGCAGACACCGTGCCCCTGGCAGAGGTCGAGATCCACTTCGACCCGGGCCGGGGCCGTGGTGGCCTCCGTGTCTTCCCGGTCGGAACGCGAGGACGCGGCCGTCGTTTCAGACCGGCGAGCCCGGTAGCGAACGACGCAGGGAGACTTCAGTTGCACCACCATCTTGGAGTGGTCGTTCTTGTAGCTCTCGGGGGGCTGGGCCATTTCGAATTCGTAGTGCCGAAGGAGAACGCTGAAGATCGCCTTGAGTTGCATCATGGCGAAGGCCGCGCCGACGCATCGATGGCGTCCGGCTCCGAAGGGCAACCACGCGAAACCCTGCTTGTCCTCTTCCCGGCCAGGGCGGTAGCGATCGGGGTCGAATTGTTCCGGGTTTGGAAAGTATTCCGGCATTCGGTTGGAGACGGCTGGCGAGACCGCCACCGTCTTGCCCGCCTCGATGATCGTCGAGCCGTAGTGAAACGTTTCCTGGACCTTGCGCATCAGGATGATCAGGGGCGGGTGAAGGCGCAGGGATTCCTTCAGGACTCCCTCCATCCGCGGCATTTCGCGCAGTGCGTGATAGCTGACGTCTCGGCCGTCGGCGTAGAGATTGTCGAGTTCGGAGACGACCTCCTGGAGTGCGTTGGGGTGGCGCAGGAGTTCGATCAGGGTCCACGCGGCGGTCGAGGACGTGGTGTGGTGGCCCGCGAACATCATGGAGATGAACATTCCGGTGATCTGGTCGGTGGTGTAGCGGGGAGTGCCGTCGGCGTCGCGAAGCTGGGTGAGGACGAATACGAGGTCGGACGTCTTGAGATTTTCAGCGCGGCGACGGTCGATGATCCCCTGGATGAGTTCAACGAGCCGGCGGCGAGCGCGGTCTCGTCGCTTGAAGCTGGGAAGCGGCAGGTAGGGGTTGACGTAGGCAAACGCGTCGGTTCCGGCTTCCAGGTCGTGGTAGGCGTGAGCGAATTCGGGTGTCAACTCCGCTCGAAATTCGGGACCGAGAAGGCACGAACTCGAGGTGTAGATCGTCAACTCGGCCAGGAAGTCGAGAAGGTCGATCTCTCCGCTGGCGCCCCAGGTCTCGATCATTCTTTCGGTTTCCGCGGCGATTCCCTCGGCGTGACCGCGCATCTGTTGGTCTCGAAGAGACTGGTTCCGAAGCGCCTGCTTGCGTTGCTCGGGGGTCGCATCGAAAACGACGCCTTCCCCGAAGATCGGTTTCATGAACGGGTAGGCGGAGGCCTGGTCCAGTTGCTCGTCCGGAGCCCGGAAGAAGGCGCGTTGGGCTTGCTCACCGTAGAGCATGACCACGGGATGGCGGGCCAGCCGGATCTCGCCCACTTCGCCGCATTCGTCGTGAACGCGTTGCATGAGTTCGATGGGCGCCCGACGCAATTGAAGCAGGTGGCCGAGGATCGGGAGGGCGCCCGAAGCGCGCGGCGGAGGCGCGGAACTTCCGGGCGAGGTCTCGGAGGTACTCATCCAGGCGTTCCTTGGTCCAGTTTCAAGCGCCGGGGATCGGTAGGGCAGCGCCAGGCGAGTCTGGCCGAAAGCCTGGGCTCCTGCAAACGTCGACCGGCGGTCCCCTGTCGGGCTGGAGGGGTGCTACGCTGCAGACCCGTAACCCAAACCCCTCCGATGGGTGATTCACAGGGAGAAATGATGATGCTTGCTGCTTTTTATGCCCCGCTTTCTGCGCGAAGAGGCCGAACGGTGGTCCTGGTGGCCGGAGTCCTGGCCGTTGCCCTGGCCATCGGCTGCACCGGACAGGCGATACGGACGGAGCGTTTGCTCGCCGCGGCGGGGTTCCAGATGCGGCTCGCGAATACGCCCGAGCGCGAAGCGAACCTCAAGGCGATGACCCAGCATCAACTCATTCCCCATGAAGAGAACGGCTCCCTGCGATTCGTTTATGCGGATGCGGATTACTGCAAATGCGTTTACGTCGGTACTGAAGCGGCCTACCAACGCTATCAGAAGTATGCGATGAGGCAGGATCGAGCCGACACGCAACTCGAAGCCGCCCAGATGAACGAGGATGCGGCGATGAGTTGGGGAATGTGGGGACCCTGGGGCCCCTGGTACTAGGTCGCCGAACGATTTCCGCATTTTCGATTCTTTGAGCGCGGGGTTTCAATGGCGGTTGCGATCGTAACCGGGGCGTCCTCGGGGATCGGCGAAGCCATCGCGCGAGCCATGGCGGCATCGGGCTTTGCCGTTGCTCTTGGTGCGCGTCGCGTCGAGCGTCTCGAGGCCCTGGCCTCCGACATCCGCGGGTCTGGAGCACAAGGGCAGGCGTTTGCTCTCGATCTGTGCGATGGGGACTCGATCGACGCGTTCTTCCACGCCGTGGAATCGGAGATGGGTGCCGCCGAAGTTCTCGTCAACAACGCCGGCCTTTGTCGCCCGGGGCTGTTTGAAGACGGAAGTTCCGAGGATCTCGAGGTCGAAGTTGCGACGAATCTACTCGGGCCAGCACGGTTGACGCGGCACATGGTGCGCTCGCTGCGTGCGTCGGCGACACCGGGCGACATCGTGTTCATCTCGTCGGAGAACGCGGTCGTACCGCGCACCTACCAGGCCGGGTACACCCTGACGAAGATGGGGATCGAAGGCCTGGCCGCGGTGCTGCGGATGGAACTCGAGGGAACCGGGATCCGTTCGACGGTGGTTCGACCGGGGCCAACGCACAGCGAATTCGGCTACGAATGGCCGGCTCCCCTGCTGCAGCGCATCCTGGCCTCGTGGAAGTACTGGGGGGTTCAGCGGAGTCTTGAGATGATGCCCGCGGAGAACGTCGCGATGGCCGTTCGCGCGGTGGTGGAAGCCCCTCGCGGGACCCACTTCGACCTGCTGGAAGTGATGCCCGAGGGAGTTGCCCCTTCCTGAGTCCTCCGGGGAATCTCAGTTCTGGCTGGGAGGGGGCGACTGGGTCGTTGGTTCGTGTTCACGCCCGGGAAGGCGATGCGAATGCCAGATGGCGAGTTCGCGTTCGGCGATTGCATTCGACCCCAGGGAGAGACTGATTCGGAAGTCAATGGCGGCTCCCCGTGGATCCCCGAGGGCCTTTCGGGCGAGTCCGCGTCGCGCCCAGGCCGCGGCGTTTTCGGGGCGGAGCGCCAGCATCTGGTCGTAACTCGTGAACGCGTTGCTGTAGTCGCCCTTCTTCATGTGAATGTGGCCCTCGAGTTCGTGAAAGCGAGCTTCGCGGGGGACTCCACGGGAAGCCTGGCGCGCGAGGAAGAGGGCGCGGTCGTAGTCGGCTGCGAAATAGGCCGTCCGGCCATTGTCGTAGGCTTCGTACGCATCGTGGACGCTCCGAATCCAGGCTGTGTGCGCCGCAAAGCGGTCCGGTCCCGGGCGATCGGTGGGAACCGGCGCCGGGCTCTTCCCTGGGGTTGTCCGGTCGACGGGTAAACCTTCTCGGGCGAGTTTCCATGCGCGAATCCGCGCGGCGGCCATTCGCTTTCGGGACAACGGGTGGGACTCAAAAAGGGTTTCTCGGGTTTTTTGGGAAGGGAGTTCTGTTTGCCGAAGGGATAAGACCTGTAGGGCATCGACGGAATGGCCGGCGGAATAGCCGGCCTGCCGAAGGGCTTCCATCGCGTGGCGGTCGGCCAGGATCTCCTCGTCCTCGTCGTACCGGAGGTGAACCAGTTTCTGGCTGGTGGATTGTTTCTGCGCGGTCATCGCCAGAAGAGGGTAGGCGGGAATGCCCACCACGGTCGCTCCGATGGCTGCGGTCGCCACGACGACGCGCGTCAGGGTGTCCTGCATCAGTCGCCGGGAGGCATGTTTCGCGGCTGCGTGAACCACCTGGTGTCCGAGGACGGCCGCGAGTTGGCCTTCGTTTTCGAGAAGAACCAGGAGTCCCCGAGTGATCGCGATCTTTCCGCCGGGGAGGGCGAATGCCATCGGCTTGGAACTGTTGATGACCGTGAATTCGTAGGGCAGTTCCGGTTGCGGACCCGCCTGGGCGACGCGTCGGCCTACCGAGTCCACGGACCGGGAGAGGTCGGGGTCCAGGTCGAAGACCCCCCCCTCCTCGGTCACGGCGGCGGGGTAG
>JAZAOF010000015.1:0-5452 GCA_036228265.1 Myxococcota bacterium
ATTCTAGCGCTGGACCTCCCTCGATGGGAGGGGCTCCCCTCGGGGCGGTTTAGAGCGCCTCCTGGCCGCCCAGGGCCCTGGGAAGGGCTCTACGGCACCCCCAACGCAGGGTGGCGTCCCGGCAGATTCCATGGGGATAGAAGTAAATGGGGTGGACGAGGGGAATCGAACCCCCGACCTCTAGAACCACAATCTAGCGCTCTAACCAACTGAGCTACGCCCACCGCAGGCGCGCGAAACCTAATGGGAGCCCGGGGGAGTGTCAACGCGTTGTGTCCACGGCCCGGTGGCCCGCGGCAGGCGTCGCTCCCTGGGTGCCGGGGCTGCTATTTTGCTCAACGGACGTTCACGCCCACAGTGCCCCGGTAGCTCAGTTGGATAGAGCAGCTGCCTTCTAAGCAGCGGGTCGGGGGTTCAATTCCCTCCCGGGGTGCCACTGAACTCCAAGGCGGGCTCCGGGCCGCAATCAAGCGCTTGCGGGGATATCACGACAATGCACTTACACGCTGGCGGGTTTCACCGGGTTTCGGTCCTGGCTCTCCCCGGTAAAGCAAGGGACGCACGCAGGGGGATGCGCGTATCTCCAGGGTACGGACGAACGTGAGTCGACGGTTCTTCCTCTATTCTTCGTTTTTCCTGGTTCTCCTTCTTTGCGGGGCGAGCTTTAGCTGGGGCTACTTCACGCAGTCGCGCGAAATTTTCCCCCATTCGCTGATCCTGCGGATCGCTGGAAAAATGCCCCCGGCGGTGATGGTACCGGCCAACGCCGTCGACCCAGACGATTTGGCGGCGCTCAGCGCCCTTGGGTACTACGAGGGAACGTACGACCAAAATGCCGATCGGCAGGGTGTCCTCATCCACGATCCCGCTGCGGCCTCTCCCGGTTTGAACCTCTACTACTCCTGGAAGAAGCCCGGCGCGCAGCTCTTGACGATGGAAGGGGAGGTCGTCCACCGCTGGTCCGCGGACGACACGATATGGGGTCACGTGGAGCCGCTCCAGGACGGTGGCGTCCTGGTCACGTCCAAATTTGAATACCTTCGACGACTCTCGCGCGATTCAGAAATCCTATGGACCCTTCCGGGTGGATTTCATCATGCGTTGTGGTTGGAGGGAGACCGCGTCTGGGCGATTGACCGCGTCGACCGGATCGAAGCGGATATTCATGATGACGTCCCCGTGTTCTCGGAGGAAATCGTGGCCGTCTCGATGGACGGCGAAGAACTGGAGCGCCACTCGGTATTGGACATGCTGCGGGGAACACCGCATGCGCACTTGATCCCGAGCCTCCGGCATCGGGAGTTCAGGGACGCGTTGGTCATCGACCCGCTTCATGCCAACCACGTGGAAGTTTTTGATGGCAGCCAGGCACACCACTCGCCGCTCTTCGCCAAGGGCAATCTCCTGATTGGCCTGAGGCATTTGAACCTGGCGATGATTGTCGACGGACGCACCTTCAAGGCGATCTGGGTCTGGGGCCCTGTAACGCTGACAAGGCCTCATCATCCCAGTAGCGTCGAAGGGGGGCGAATCCTCGTGTTCAACAACGGGCTCCAAGAATCGGAAATCCTGGAATTGGAACCCGAGACGCATCAAGTCGTTTGGAGTTATGCCCCCGGTGAGTCGTTCTTTACGGAGTTCATGGGGAGCGTCCAGCGGCTGCCGAATGGGAACACCCTCATCACGGAGTCGGGCAAGGGCTATGTCTTCGAAATCGACCGCGAGGGAAAGACGGTCTGGCAATTTGCCAACCCCGACGTGGATGAAGAGGGGGTGCGCGCCGCCATCTGGCGGATGTCTCGCTACGCGCCCGGGGAGCTCCCTTTTGAAAGCGTCCCAGGGGACGACGGGTCGTAGACCCTGTCGCCAGGGCGACCGCCTCGCCCGGGGGCTCAGCTCCCGGGGCCCTGGGCGTAAGTCCCCGTTATTGCTTGGAGTCGCCGCTGCCTCTGCAACCGGGGGCGGGTCCGCTTGACGGGGGCTCCCGCGACTAGCTAATTAATTGGACCCGAACTGACCGAACCCCCCGATGCCGGCCCCGTCGCCGTCGTCGCACATGGAGTCCACCGATGGCACCCGATACGACTTTTGGTCCGCCCGCCCACATGGCCGCTTTCACCGACGTCGACGAACGTTGGGGACCGCTCGCGAAACTGGCCGGGCAATGGGCTGGCGACCAGGGACGCGATTTCTCCTACAGCTACTCCGAAGAGAAAGATACCGAGAACCTCTACCGCGAAGAGATCACCTTCGATCCCTTTGGACCGGTGGACAACGGTCCCCAGTCGCTCTTTGCGCTCGACTACCGGATGAAGGCCTGGCGCATCGGCGCCGACGACTTCTTCCACATGGAAGTCGGCTACTGGCTCTGGGAGCCGGCCAACGGGAAGATTCACCGCTGCTTCATGGTGCCGCGTTCGACCACGATCATCGCGGCGGGCACCACAGCCGCCGACGCCACGAGTTTCCGACTCGAAGCCAAGCAGGGATCGAATACCAACGGGGTGCTGCAGAACGACTACCTCTTCGACGGGGCCGCGCGGACGGTCTCCTACACCCTCGACGTCGACTTGTCCGGAGGAAATTACTCCTACAAGGAAGACACCACGATGGAGATGTCTGCCCACGGCGGTGCCGAAATGCATCACACGGACGAGAATACGCTGCAGAAGGTCTGAGCCTTCGCCGCGGAAACGCCCAGGACGGGTCGGCGACCTCCGGTTGCCGGCCCGTTTTCGTTTTGGTGCGCGGGGGGAGTGCTACGCGTCCTCGCGTTGCATCGAATGAACACCAGCGTCGATCACTTCCATGGCACGCACGCCGTCGGTGTGATCGACGGGGAAGGGCGTTCCCGACCGGCAGTGATCGACGAACGTCTTCAACTCGGCCGCGTAGGCATCGCCGAAACGATCGATGAATTCCGGCACCGCGCCGTCGTAGCGGCGGAGCGGAAAAGTCTGGACCTCGAGGGTTTCGTGGCGACCGTGGGCTTCGAGAACGACCTCGTGGGAGTTCCGGTGGAAGGCGCCCACGTGGATCACGCCCTCCTCGCCGAAGATCCAGGTTTCCACCCGGTAGCCCGCCACGTGGTTGCGACTGACCTGGATCTGGGCCTGGCTTCCGTCGTCGAAGTCGACCTGGAGCCAGGCGTCGTCGAAGTCTTCGTCGGCGGTCGAAAGGTGCTGCGAATACAACCGGGATCCCCGGGCGCGGACCTTCGTCGGCTCTCTTCCGGACAGCCAGAGGACCTCGTCGACATTGTGCACCGACATGTCCTGGAGTAGGCCCGGGCTCTCGTAGCCGTCGGGCGTCGGGCGCGAATCTTCGAGGATGGAGACGGTCTTGAAAGGGCGCCCAATTGTTCCGGCGTCGACAAGCGTCTTGGCGTGGAGCAGCGGCGCGTCGAAGCGGCGCTGAAAGGCGAGCATCAGCGCATTGGGGCGATGCGCCCCGAGTTCGGCGGCGAACGCGCGGTCCTCCGCCAGCGAGGGGGTGAGCGGCTTTTCCACCAGCACGCGAAGTCCCCGGGAAACCAGCTGGGCTGCCTGCTCGCGGTGGAGGGCCGTAGGCGAGGCGACGACCGCCGCGTCGATTTCTCCCGCATCGAGGCATTCCTGGAGAGAAGAGAAGGGGCGGACGGCCGAGCCCTGAATTGCCCCGGTTTCGTCGGCGAGGGAGGAGAGGTCCGGGCGCGGGTCCACCAGCGCCGCGAGCCGGCAAGAACCGTCGCACGCGGCGAGTTCCGCAACGTGACGCGCGTGAAAGGCGCCAATGCGCCCCGCGCCCACCACGGCCACTTGCAATCGATCCGGCACGGTATCGAGGGTAGCCCCTCTGTCGGGAGAGTCGCTCACGCGGGCCCCAGTAGATCGAGCGTCGGGGTTCCCTCCAACGGGTGAATCGGCGGGTTCATTCCCCGGGGTCGGAGTCGAGAGGGGGGAGAAGCGTTACTCTCCGGCTTTCGAGGGGAGGGGCAATGGGTCGAGTCGACGGCAAGGTGGCGATCGTGACGGGAGGAGCGTCGGGGTTGGGCGAAGCCGACGCCCGGCTGCTCGCGGCGGAGGGCGCGCGGGTCGTTCTGACCGACATCAACGAGGAGGCCGGTCGCGCGATCGCGGCAGACATCGGCGGGGAGTTCGTTCGCCAGGACGTCTCCGACGAAGAAGGGTGGTCGGTGCTCGTCGATGGAGTCATGGATCGCCATGGCCGATTGGATGTACTCGTCAACAACGCGGGGATCGCGGTCATCGCGAATATCGAGCGAACGACGACCGAGATCTGGCGACGCACGCTCGCCGTCCACCTCGACGGAACCTTTTTCGGATGCCGGGCCGCCGTGCCCGCGATGAAAAAGGGAGGGGGCGGTTCGATCATCAACATCTCGTCCACGGCGGCCCTCGTGGGGATCGCTCCCTACCTGGCCTATTCGGCGGCCAAGGGAGGCATTCGCTCGCTCACCAAGTCGATCGCGGTCCATTGCCGCGAAAGGCGAAACGGGGTGCGTTGCAACTCGGTTCACCCGGGCAGTATCGATACGCCCATGGTGGCGGCGGCGCTCGAAGGGCTCCAGCAGGTGACGCTTCCGCAAACGCGAGAGCGCGACGAGGCGCGCATCGCGATTGGGCTTGGTGAGCCCAACGACGTCGCCTACATGGTGCTCTTTCTCGCTTCGGACGAGTCGAAGCACGTGACAGGCGCCGAGATGGTCGTGGACAACGCCGACACGGTGGTCTGAATGCAAAAAGATGAAGCGCAGGGGGGATGATGAATATCCGGGGCCTCGTACACGTGAACATCAACTGCAGCAATTTCGAACGCTCCCGCGAGTTCTACGAGGCGCTGGGTTTCGAACTCTTTCTCGAGGCCCCCGAAACCAATACCGCCGAGGTCCAGGCGGCGGTCGATCTTCCGAACTACCGGCTGCGCGGAGGGCTGATGCGCTTGCGCGATGCGAAAGTCCCGCTGGTGCTCGACCTGCTCGAATGGCGGGCGCCTTCGGATGACGCGCCTCCCTACGCACGCCTCAACCACCTGGGGATCGCCCGCGTCGCGCTCTACTCGTCCGATCTCGAAGCCGATCTGAAAGAACTCCGCGGACGCGGAGTCGAGATCATCGGCGAACCTGCGACGGTGGTGTGGGAAGGGCGTCCCAGTTCGCGCTTTGTCTGCTTCAAGGATCCGGACGGAACCGTGCTGGAGTTGGTGCAGAATCTCTAAGCGAAACCCCGGAAGCCCATGGCCCCTAGTCGAGGCCGCGCTTCGCGAGTTCGCGCTTCATTCGGACGGCATCCGATTCGAGCGGCTCTCCCCGGCGTTCGGCGGGAAGCTTGCCCACGGAGTCGAGCGCCATCTTGGCCCCGTCGTAGGTGATCCACTTCTCGGGGACGACCTCGAGGACGACGCGGAGGGGCGAGTCGAGAAAATCCTCGAACCATTTCGCCATCTTCGGGTC
>JAZAOF010000016.1:0-5412 GCA_036228265.1 Myxococcota bacterium
GGCCTTTCGCTTCGACACCAAGATCCTGGTGGAGCGGGCGATCGACGCTCGCGAAATCGAGGTCGCGGTCATCGGAAACGATCGACCTCGCGCCTCGGTGCCTGGAGAGATCCTCTGCTCCCGGGACTTCTACACCTACGATGCAAAATACTCCGACGGCGAGACGAAATTGCAGATTCCCGCACAAATCCCCGAATCTCTCGCCGGGCAGCTGGCGGAAACCGCCTGCCGCGCCTTCCGAACGCTAGACGCCGCGGGACTGGCCCGGGTCGACTTCCTGCTCGACCGGAAGAGCCAGGCGCTCTATGTGAACGAACTGAACAGCCTGCCGGGATTCACTACCGGCTCGATGTTCCCGCGCCTCTGGGAAGCCACCGGAATGTCCTTCTCCGCCCTTCTCGACCGACTGATCGAACTGGGCCTGGAGCGACACGCTCGGCGCAGCCAACTCGCACACAACGCCCCGCGCTGACCGCTTCCCCGACGACGCGCTAGGGGGCCTCCGGTTCGGCTTCTCCGCCGGACTCTTCTTCGCCTTCCTCGCCCTTGCGCTTCGGATTGCGAAGCTGCGGAATCGAGTACCCGAGGGCTCTCAACTGGCCAAGGCGCATTTCACTGATCTCGACCTCGACATCGGAATCCCAAGCGGGTTCGGCCTCTTCGAGAAATTGTTTCACCAGCGCGGTCAGTTCATCGGCTTTTTCCGGTTCGGTCAGTCCAAGGTTTTTGATTTCCCGAGGGTCCTCTTCTCTATTGAAAAGCCCCCTGGTTCCCTGGGGCTCCAGGCGGACGAAGCGATACGGGCCATCGCGCACCGCGACCAGTTGCGCCTGCTCGACAGTCTCGGGTTGGCCCCAAACCTTGTTCAACTGGGAAAAGACCGGTCTCGTCGCCAGATCACCGGCGTCCGATTCATCTCCCCCGGCCGCCGCTTCGATGAGCGGGAGTAGCGAACGACCTTCGGCACCGGGTAGGGACGGCAGGCCGAGCAGGTCCAACAACGTCGGCCAGATATCGATGTTCGCGACCGTCGTCCGAATGTCGAGGCCGGGCTCCAGGAAGAACGGAAGGTAGAGGATCAGCGGTACCTCCTGGACTTCGCGAAATAGATTTTTCGCGTGCCCCTCCACTCCATGTTCGCTAAAAGCCTCTCCATGGTCGGATGCGACGACCACGACCGTACGATCGGCGATTCCCAACTCTTCCATTTCAACGAGAAGGGCCTTGAAGTTCCGGTCCACCCAGTGAATCGAGTTGTCGTAGATGTCGGAGTAGCCTGTCCCGAAGAGGCTCGATGCATCGTCGTAGAGGTACTGATGTACATCCATCAAGTGGAGGTAGAGAAAAAAGCGATTCTCGCGATTGGACCGAATAAATTCAATCGCTGACTCGGTCACATCGAGGTCGTTCCCTACGACCCTGCGATTCAGCAAGCTGTTTGCCTGCATCTGGTTTTCCCGCATTCGGGGATGTGGACGGATGTAGAGATCAAACCCCTGGCCGAAGCCGAAATTCGGCATGACCCAGCCATTGCGATAGACGCCGCCGGTCACGAAACCCGCGTCTTTCAGGATTTCGGCGGGCATCACGGCTTCGTCGGGAATCGAATCCGAGAAATGATCCACGCGCGTCGTCCGCGGATACATCCCCGTCCAGAGCGATGCCATCGATTCCTTGGTCCAACTCGATTGGCTCTCGACATTCTGGAACTTGATCCCGGTACGTGCCATGGCGTCGAGAGTGGGGCTCGTGTCCCGGTCGTAGCCGTAGGAGCCGAGTCGATCCGAACGCAGGGTATCGACGACGACGAAGACCAGGTTGAGGTCATCGCGGTCCGCCAGGCTGCGGATCTGGGAAGGATCTCCCTGGGGTCGCTTGGGGAGTTCGACAACCACCTGCGTCCCAACACCGATCGCAACCAGGATCGCCGCGACAACAAAATAGAATGCAGGCGAGTCCAGCCAACTGCGGATCATCCGTCCCCCTCTACCCCCGGTTGGGCCGACACCGGTTGGCCACCCATTGGGCCGCCCATTCTACCCCGTTTATCCCGTTGGGCGGCACCGCTCCCCTTCGTTCTGTCCCCGACCTCCAACTCGGGATTCACTCCCCGAAGTCCCGACTCCCAACGCCACCGGGCGCTGTTGGCTCGGCGTGTTTCTGCCTCTCCAACTGTCTCTCGGCTCGACGCCTGGACAATCCGATCAGCTTCATTTCGGGATGAAGTTCCGAGGCCCGTTTCAGATCGACCAGGGCTCCCTGGGCATCCCCCGCCTCCAGTCGTGCCAGCCCTCGCCGATACAGCCCCGGTCCGTCGTCGGGCAGCATCGCCAGAAGTCCGTCGTAGGCGGATTCCGCGACGGTCCATTCGGCGGCTTGTTCGGCGATCAGGCCCAGGGACCGCCAGGCTTCGGGTGTGGGATGAAGGTCGAGGCTTCGGCGAACCAGAGCGGCGGCTGCGTCGATCTGGCCGCGAGACGCGTAGAGACGGGCCAGGCCGACCTGCCTCCGCGGCCCTTCGCGACCGATCCAGTCCAACCGCTCCACCGCCGCGCGGGCGCGGGGCAGATCGCCCGAGACCATCGCCCGCCGAAAGGCCTCCTCCTCCCACAGGGCCAGAAGCCCTACCCCGATACAAGCCGCCCCGACGGCCCCGGCGACGCCGGCCACCCAGCGGCGCGGTGGGGCAGAGCTCTCCGGATCGGACAGCGGTTCAGACGTTTTCCTGAGAAGCACCCGGGCGATCCGGCCATCGCGAAGCTTCCAGATCACCCCGTCGAGAATGAAGTGATGGATATTGACGACTGCCGCGACCAGGACCGCCAAGCCCGCTTCGTGGGGCAGGTTTCCCAACACTCCCGGGGCAAAAATCAGAACGGGAAGCGTCCAGATCGCAAAACCCGCAAAGGCGGTTTTTGCGAAATAGAAGCTGTAGGAGGCCGCCCTTCCCGAGCGCCGGGCGAAGTACGCGGTCACCCACAGGTATTGAACGGCATGGGCCGCAGCGATCCACAAGAAGCCATAGGCGTCGTAGATCCCCGACAGACCCGGCACGGCCCGAGGTCCCACGGCGTAACGCGCGACCACGGGGACCACGAACCAAAGCGACTGGGTTGCGACGACCACGAGGGACGGAGCCACCTGGGACAGCGAACTCGACCGCCAGAGCGAGCCAAGGCCCACCCCGAGCGCGACCACGTAGGCGGCGGCCAGCCCCCAGAAGACCGGAACCGACAGAGACGCGGGAATCCCGAGCGGAAGCAGCCGGTAGACCGTTCCGGCGTAGCTGACGGGCGCGTAGACATCCGGGCGGTCCAGTCCGTGGATCGCCATGAAGGTAAGGAGATAGGACAGGAGGAAGCTGGCGTAGATCCAACGCTTGACCCCAGGGGCCACGCCAACACCACGGCGGCCAAGCAAGATGAGAAAGACACCGTAATTCTGGCCGGTGTAGTGCCAGGGGCTCCAGGTCAAGTAGACCGTAAGGACGATCGAGCCGACGAGAACATCGCCGAGGCTTCCGATGAAAGCGAGAGCCAGCAGGGTGGTCGCACCGACAGCAAAGACCGAGTAGCGACGACGATCCTCCGGAAGCTCGTAAACCCGCAGGAGAGTCGCGCCGTAGTGCGGAAGCGAAAAGAGCAGCACCAGAAGCGCCCCAGGGACCCACAGGGCGATCTCGGTTGACTGGAAGCCCATGGCGACACTGACCGCGATCGATCCGAGTCCACAACCCAGGACCAGGTCGATTCCCGGTCCGAAGAGCCAGCCATCGCGCGGTTTCACCGATCCCGCTGCTGCCAATCTCATTCCTCTCTCGGGGGAGACCTTCGCGCCGTTCGAGATTCTCCCGGGGCGACACGACGGAGTCCACAAAGAGTTCGGTCTGCCGCGTCGAAGTCTACCGGCTCCGGAGGCGGGGGGCGGTCTGGAGCCAAAAAGAGAAACGGCCACCCCCCGAGGGGGATGGCCGTTTCTTCAGATGACTACGGTACTAAAGAAGCGTTTGACTACTTCTTCATCCGGCGTCGACCAATGAGAACCAGGCCGACAACGCCGGAACCGATGAGCAGGAGGGATCCCGGCTCCGGTACCCAGCGCAGGGTGAGCTCGCTCCGCGAGGGGGTATTCCCCGTCGTGAGCTGCGTGAGGACACGCGTCGGGGCGAGAACATTCACGCTCGTGCCACTCAGACCGTTCGTCTGGACACCACTAGCCGTCACGGTGACGTTGAACACTTCGAGGAAGTTCGTCGCCGAGCCGATCATCGACGTGGCCTTCATGCCCATCTCGTTGACCGAGCCGCGCTGCGTAAAGGCAATGCCCAGATTGCCGAGGCGCACGCTGTCGGTTTCAGAGATGACCTGGATGCCCGTGTTGATCAGGGTGATCTTCGCGGTACCGCTCATGTACGGAGCGGCTTCCTGGGTGATCGGGCCCACGACCGAGTTGCCCGCCACACGCGTGAAGGGCGCCGTGAAGGTCGGGGCAATCAGGTCGTTGCCTGCGGCCAGAACGTTCACCACGAACACCGAGCCGGCCTTCAGAACCGAGACGCCGTTGGCTCCCTGGGCGCCGCCGAAGATGCCGGCAGAACCGCCACCCAGCAGACCCGGGCCGATCGGATTCGGGCGCGTGAAGCCGCCCGCGAACGAACCGGCCTTGTTCTGGAAGGTGAAGTAGAGGTTGTCAATGTTCGGAACGCCCGTGTAGATCGCGGTGCCCGCGTTGTAGTTCGACGTGACCCAGAGACTCGCGTCCGTGGTCACCGCCGGGCCAGCCGACATCGTCGCGGTCTTACCGGTCTCTCCCAATAACTGCATGACGGGCAGACCGCCCAGGCCAATTTCGGTCGTACTGATTGACGGGTCGAACGTGCCGGAATGCGCCGTTCCTGCGACGCCTAAGGCCAATAACCCGGATACAGCTGTAATCAACAACTTTCGCATGGTGTGTTTCCCTTTACGGTTTGTGCTTCGAGTGCTTCGTCACTTTGCGAGTCACTCTACACAAATGGTTGGCTCGATACGGGCTCAAGCGAGATCCGATGGTCGGAAAATGCAAAGATCTACCCGCCGAAACCTCCTGTCGGGCCAAGATAATGCAATTGCAATGCCATCTTGAATCCCTGGCCGATTCAACCGTAAGTGATTGTTATATATCACTTTTAAACCATATACCCTTCCTCCGGAACAAGCCAAATCTACGCCCAGTCCAAACAATTTCCCCTTTATGGAGAAAGGTTTTCCCCTTGGCGGTCCGGGGGTAAAAGAAGAGGGTGTTTTTCGCTACATCCTCACAGACCGGCAACTTCGACGCGCCTTCGAGGTCAGGTTCCAGTCCAGGATAACCGATGCGAAAACCATCTGAAAAACCCTCGATCAGGAATAGATTGACCGCAGGCACGGGACG
>JAZAOF010000017.1:0-13107 GCA_036228265.1 Myxococcota bacterium
ACCCCCACATCGCGGACGTCGCAGTCGTCGGTCTACCCGACGCCGAACGCGGCGAACTCGCCTGCGCCGTCGTCGTGACCAGACCCGGCGGAAGCGCTTTCGATTTCGCGGGCGCTGATGTTTTCGCCCTTGCGGATGATCACGTCCTTCAGGCGCCCAGTGACCTGAAGAAATCCGTCGGCGTCGAGAATTCCGAGGTCCCCGGTCCGAAAGAATCCCCGGGCATCGAACGCGTCGGCGTCCAGGCTCGGGTCCCAGTAGCCCTGGCAGAGTTGAGGGGCGCGCACCCGGATCTCGCCCTCGGTGCCCGGGGGCTGGACACGGCCGTCGAAGTCGACGATCTGGATTTCGGCCGGATCGGGACAGGCTCGGCCTTCCGTATGGGCAAGTTTCTCGTCCGGATCCCCGGGGCCGTTCATGGCGAGTACGGGGCACTCCGTGAGGCCGTAACCCGAGACGATGGGGGCGCCCATTTCGGCGCGACAGTCGAAATAGAGTTGCGGAGGTTTCGGTGCTCCTCCTCCCGGAAGGGTTCGGAGATTCGCAAAGAGCGGTGTGTTTCCCCGCTCGCGCTGGGCGGCGAGGTAGGCCTGGTGAAAGACCGTTCCCGCCGTAGCCTGGGTGACCCCGTGACGCTGGAGGAACGGAATCGTGGTGCCGGGGTCGAAGGTGGGCACCACGAGCTGTACGCAGCCCACCCTCAGCCCATTCATCAGCCACAGGATTCCTCCGACGTGGGTCACCGGGAAGACCAGCGCGATGCGGTCGTCGGCCCGCAATTCCAAGCGCCGCGCGAACCCTTCCGACGCGGCCAGGAGGGATCCATCGGTGTGTTTGGCCCCCTTGGGATCCGCGGTCGTGCCCGAGCTGTAGAGCACCCAGCGAACGGGGTCACCAGAGTTCCCGGGAGGTGCGGGTAGAGCCCTGGAATCGTCCGCCCGGGGCAACTCCTGGGAGAGATCGAGGGTCTCGAGCCTTTGGATCCGCTCGGCGAGTTTGCGCGCCATGGTTGCGTGGTCGAATCCGCGAAAGACGCCATCCACGATGAACCACTCGGATTGGAGTTGATCGAGAACGAAGGCGACGTCGTCCTCGCGGTAGATCGGAAGGATCGGGTTCTGGATGGCGCCGAGACGCGAGAGTGCGGCGCAAAGTGTGAGTGCGTCGACGGTCGTGGGGAGCTGCCAGGAAACCCGGGTGCCCGTCGTTACCCCCTTGGCCGCGAGACGGGCGGCGCACTGCTCGGCGGAATCCCGGTACTCCGCAAAGGTGACCACCGCGTCGTTTTCATCGATGGAAAATGTTTCACCGGGCGTCGCGTCGGCTCTCCGGGAGACGAGATCCCAGAGAGTGGTTCCGTCGATCACGGGGAGTTCTCGATGGCGCGTTCGCGCAGAACGTACTTGAGGACCTTTCCCGAGGCGTTTGCGGGGAGTTCGTCGACGATGGCCACGCGGCGGGGAACCTTGTAGTTGGCCATGTTCTCGCGGCACCACGCGATAACGTCTGCCGGCTCGAGCGCGCGCCCGGGTGCGGGAACGACCCAGGCCATTCCTACCTCGCCCATGCGATCGTCCGGGATACCGATGACCGCGACCTGGGCGAAGTCGCCGCTCGAAAACATCAGGTTCTCGATTTCGGCGGGGTAGCAGTTGAAGCCCCCCATGATGAACATGTCCTTGATGCGGTCCGTGATCCGGAGGTACCCGCGTTCGTCCATGATCGCGATGTCGCCGGTATGCAGCCATCCATCGGTGTCGATGGTTTCTGCGGTCTCGGCGGAATCCTCGAAATAGCCCTGCATGACGTTGTAGCCGCGCACGACAACCTCGCCGGGTTGTCCCCGCTCGACTTCCTGGCCGTTTGGATCGACGCAACGAACCTCGGTTTCGGGAATGGCACGACCGGAGGTCGTAGCGATGGTCTCGGGATCATCGTCGTAGCGGCACATGCTCACGATTCCGCATGTTTCCGTGAGTCCGTATCCGGTGATGATGGTTTCGAACCCGAGTTCGTCGCCCATGCGCTTGATGAGTTCGACGGGAATGGCAGCGGCCCCGGTGACGGCTAGGCGAAGAGAGGAAATATCGAATTGTTCACGACCGGGGTGAACGAGGATCGATTGATAGAGGGTGGGCGGCCCCGGCAGGACGCTGATCCGATCGCGGCCGATGCGTTCAAGCACGTCGGGAACATCGAAGACCCGCTGGGGAAGGGCGGTTGCACCGCGGATCAGGCAAGAGAGCCAGCCCCCCTTGTAGCCGAAGGAATGAAAGAAGGGATTCACGATCAGGTACCGGTCGCTCTCGCGCAGGCCGACCACCTCGGTCCAGACCTCGAAGGCCCGCAGGTTCTGCTCGTGGGCGGTCATCACGCCCTTGGGTTGCCCCGTGGTTCCGGAAGTAAAGAGGATGTCCGAGAGGTCCCCGGGTTCGACGGAATCAGCCCGAGCTCTCGCGGTCGCTTCCTCGATGGTGTCGCCCTGGGCGAGGAAGTCCGCCCACCGTTTTCCCAGGGAAGTTTCGCCGCGGAAGATGACGATTTCTTCGAGGGCCGGGAGATCTTCGTCGGCGATCATCTTCGCGTAGTCGGAACCCAGAAAGTCGCCCATGGTGCAAAGGATCCGGGCCCCGCTCTTGCGGAGGATGTATCCGGCCTCGGATCCCTTGAGGCGGGTGTTCAAGGTGACGAGCACGCCACCGGCGGACTGGAGCCCGAGAGCCGCGACGATCCATTCGTGGAGATTCGGCGCCCAGATGGCCACCCGGTCGCCACGTTCAATTCCCTGGGCGATGAAGGCTCGAGCGGCACGAAGGCTCGCGGCTTCGAGTTCGCGGAAGCTGAACCGGACGGTTCCCTCTTCTCCAATGTCTTCGATGGCAGGGGCATCGCCGTAACGTTGGGCAGCGGCTCGGACGAGTTTCGGAATCGTGATTTCCATGCGTAGAACTCTCCGCGGGTCGATGGAAGGGTCCCAGACGGTACGATACGCTCCGGATCGCATGCAACGGGTTGATTTCGCATGAATACGCGGTTTTCCGACGAAGACGAGGCCTTCCGTCGCGATGTTTCCGACTGGCTCGACAACGAGTTGTCGGGCGATTTTCGCGAGGTCCGGGGGCGTGGAGGTCCGGGCGACGAGCATTCCATGCTCGAGGAGCGCCGCGCCTGGGAAAAGCGGCTTGGCGCCGCCGGTTGGACCTGCGTGGGCTGGCCGACCGAGTACGGTGGGAGGGATCTTCCGCTCTCCCAGCAGATGATCTACCACGAGGAATACGCCCGGGCGGGGGGGCCCGGTCGGCTCGGCCATATCGGCGAAGGGCTTCTCGGTCCGACGCTGATTGCCTTCGGGAGCGAGGAACAGAAGAAAAGGTTCCTCCCGGGCATCCAGGCCGGAGACGCGATCTGGTGCCAGGGGTATTCCGAGCCCAACGCCGGGTCGGACTTGGCCAACGTCCAAACCCGGGCTCGCCTTGAGAATGGCGAGTGGGTGATCGACGGGCAGAAGGTCTGGACCTCCTGGGCGGAATGGTCCGACTGGTGTTTCGTCCTGTGCCGGACAGACCCCGACGCCCAGCCGAAGCATCGAGGGATCTCCTACCTGCTCGTACCGATGCGCCAGGACGGAATCGAGATCCGTCCCATCGTGCAGATGACAGGCGACTCGGAATTCAGCGAGGTCTTCTACAGCGGAGCCCGCACGGCCGAAGAGAACGTCGTGGGGGGCGTCAATGGCGGGTGGAAGGTTGCCATGGGCACACTCGCCTTCGAGCGAGGCGCATCGACGCTCGGTCAACAGATGCTCTTTCAGAACGAACTGGACGAGATCATCGCGATTGCGAAGGCCAACGGGACGGCTGGAGATCCCGTGATCCGCCAGCGGATTGCCGACGCCTGGATCGGCCTGCGAATCCAACGATACAACGCGCTCCGCATGCTGAGTTCGAAAGAGGCGGTGGAAACCGGATCCAGCCGGGAGTCGATGATCACGAAGCTGTTCTGGGCGACCTGGCATCGGAGTCTCGGCGAACTGGCCATGGACGTGCTGGGGGCTGAGTCCGAAGTGACAGAAGGGGAGCCCTACGAACTCACCCGGCTTCAGCGCATGTATCTCTTCTCCCGGTCGGACACCATCTACGCGGGCTCGAACCAGATTCAACGCAACATCATTGCCGAACGAGCTCTCGGCCTGCCGCGGGAACCGCGTCCGACCTGAGCGTCGGCGCATCCCCACAGCGAGGAGGGAATCGATGAGCCCGAATGCACCGCCCCCGGTGGCCGGCCATGGACTGCTCAAGGGAAAGACGGTTCTCGTGACGGCCGCCGCCGGTACGGGCATCGGCTTTTCTACGGCAAAACGCTGCGCCGAGGAAGGTGCACGCGTGATGATCTCGGATATCCACGAGCGCCGGTTGGCGGAGGCGGTCTCCGCGCTCCGCGAGGCCACGGGCCAGGACGTGCCCAGTCGCCTCTGCAACGTGCGAAACGACCAGGAGGTGCGAGACCTGGTGAATGGGGCGGTCGAAGAACTCGGGAGCATCGACGTTCTTTTCAATAATGCAGGTCTCGGGGGGACGACCCCCGTCGTGGAAATGACCGACGACCAGTGGGATTCGGTCCTCGATATCACGCTGACCGGCACGTTTCGGATGACCCGCGCGGTGCTGCCCCACATGATCGACCGCCAGGCCGGTGTCATCGTCAACAATGCTTCGGTGCTGGCGTGGCGGGCCCAGCACGGCCAGGCCCACTACGCGGCGGCGAAGGCGGGTGTCATGGCACTCACCCGCTGCACCGCGGTCGAGGTGGCCGAGCACGGGATCCGCATCAACGCGGTTTCACCCAGCCTGGCGACCCACCCCTTCCTGACCAAGGTCATGGAGCAGGAGACGCTCGATGTGCTGACGGCCCGAGAGGCCTTTGGCCGCGGGGCGGAAACCTGGGAAGTGGCCAACGTCGTCGTTTTTCTCGCGAGTGACTACTCGTCGTACATGACCGGCGAAGTGGTGTCGGTCAGCAGCCAGCGCGCCTGAGCCAGGGCGCCTCCCGGGTTCCCGGTGGTCCGTTTACGCGGGGTAGTAACGGGTTAGCGAGTCAATGACGCAGGCGGGCTTGTCGCTTCCCTCGATCTCGACGGTGACACGGATTTTCGTCTGAATGGATCCGTCCTTCGCGTCTTCGGCTTCGATGAGTTCCGCTCCGGCGCGCAGTTTCGATCCGACACGCACCGGCGAGGGGAAGCGAAGTCGATCGGCGCCGTAGTTGATTCCCATGGAGATGCCGCCCACCGTGATGATCTGGGGAAGAAAGTGGCTCACCAGCGAAGAGGTGAGATACCCGTGGGCGATGGTGGCGCCAAAGGGACCCGACTTGGCTCGCTCGGCGTCGAGGTGAATCCATTGGTGGTCGAGAGTGGCGTCGGCGAATTGGTCGATCCGCGACTGTTCCACGGTGAGCCATTCGCTGTAGCCGAGATGCTTCCCGATGGAATCCTTGAGTTCTAACGGAGTCTGGAAGACGGTGGGCATGGAAATCTCCTAGGGGGTCTTGGTGGCCGCGTCCTGGAAGGCGGGGCGCTCGCCGCCGCCGTGAACGAGCAGGTTGGCGCCCGTAATGTAACGGGCGAGGGGAGAACAGAGAAAGAGGCAGGCATCGCCGACGTCCCGGGGCTCTCCGAGTCGGCCCATGGGGACGGTGTTCGCGACGCGCGCGATGCTTTCTTCGTCGCCGTAGTGAAGATGTGCCTGCTCGGTTCGGATCATCCCCGCGGCAACGCTATTGATGCGAACGCGCGGGGCCCACTCCACGGCGAGAGTCTGGGCCAGCGAGATGAGGCCGGCCTTCGCCGCTCCGTAGGCGGCGGTGCCCGGGGAGGGGCGCATGCCGCTCACGCTCGAGATGTTCACGATGGCTCCCCCGTCCTGCTGCGTTTGCATGACGGCGTTGGCCGCCTGGGAAAAATGCAGCGCGGCCGTGAGATTCAGCTGAAGGATCGATTCGGAAAAGCGCGGGGAGACGGTGGCGGCGTCGGCTTCGGGAGCGCCGCCGGCATTGTTGACCAGGGCGTCGAGGCGTCCGAATCGCTCGGTGGCGAACGCGACGACCCCGGTTGCGGCTTCGGCTTCCCGGACATCCGCCGCGGTGAAGACCGCGCTCCGGCCCTTCGCTTCCGGAAGGGTTTCGGGTTCGTTGCGGCCGCAGATCACGACATCGGCTCCGGCCTCGAGGAAGGCTTCGCTGATCCCGCGACCGACGCCTCGTCCCCCTCCAGTTACCAGGGCGACTCGCCCTTTCATGTCAATGCCGACGGTCATGCGGGACTCCCGAGGCCGATCCTCTGGGCGACGAGTTCCCGGTGGTAGGTGGCGTCGCCGAGCAACACGGCGCTAGATCGCGCACGCTTGAAATAGAGTTGAATGTCGTATTCCCAGGTGAATCCCACGCCGCCGAAAATCTGGATCGCGTCCCCGGCACAACCGAAGAAGGCATCGGAGGCCGTGGCCTGGGCGACGGAAGCCACGACCGGCAGTTCCGCGTTTCCTTGGGCGGCCGCGCAAGCCGCGTAATACACGGCGGACCGTGCGGATTCGACCTGGACCATCATGTCGGCACATTTGTGCTTGATGGCCTGGAACGAGCCAATGGGACGCCCGAATTGCTCCCGTTCCTTCGCGTACTCGACGGCAAGGTCGAGGCAGCGCTGGGCCCCCCCGGTCTGTTCGGCGGCAAGGCATATGCCGGCGATGTCCAGGGCCTGCGCGACGGCCTCCCAGCTGCTGGATTCTCCACCCAACCGCGCATCCGAGGAGACTTCAACCCCATCGAGTTGGATCTCCGCCTGGCGAGAAGTGGAATCCATCGTCGGAAGCCGTTGGCGCGAGAGGTTGGGCGACGTCGCCGGAACCGCGAAGAGAGCGATGCCTTCCTGTCCCGAGGTTCCCTTGCGGCGAGCCACCACGACCAGGAGGTCGGCGACGTGACCATCGGGGACGAAGCGTTTCGTCCCTTCCAGGAGAAAGCCGTTGTCGGTCTCTTCGAACGTGGTGCTTACGGAGTCGGCACTCCATCCTCCCCGGGCCTCGCTGAAGGCGAGGGTGGCCCGGGTGTCGCCCTCGGCGATCCCCGGCAGGAGAGCTTGTTTTTGGCCTTCCTCTCCCGCGACGAGGATGGCGTTGGCGGCCAGGCCGACGCTGGCAAAGAAGGGCGAGCAGACGAGTGACTCTCCCATGACCTCGAGCAGGGCCACCAGTTCGACCGTTCCGAATCCCAGTCCACCGTATTCTTCCGGGATCGCTACCGAGGTCCAGCCGAGTTCGGAGCCGATCTGTTTCCAGAGTTGGGGGTCGTAACCGAGTTCGCTGGCCATGCCGGCTCGAACCTGCTCGGAGCCCGAGTGGTCGGCGAGAAATCCGCGCGCGACTTCTCGAAGCTCGAGTTGTTCCTCGTTGAAGCTGAAATCCATCGGCTGAAGTCGGCCTCAGGTCCCGTAGACCTTCTGGGGCTCCGGGTTCTTCTGGAGAAGTTCGTGGACGACCGCGCCCAATTCATCGGGCTCCCAGCGGTCCCCCTTGTCGATGGGCTTTGTACTCCGCCATCCGTCTGCGAGGCTGACCTCGCCGCCCGCCAACTCGAAGATCCGCCCGGTGACGTCCCTGGACTCGACGCTGCCCAGCCAGACGACGAGCGGCGAGATGTTTTCGGGAGCCATGGCATCGAAGCCGGACTCCGGCTTCTTCATCATGTCGGCGAAGACGTCCTCGGTCATTCGCGTGCGGGCCGAGGGCGCAATGGCGTTTGACGTGATTCCGTAGCGCCCCATTTCGGCGGCCTGGATCAGCGTCAGGTTGGCGATGCCCGCCTTGGCGGCGGAGTAGGCGCTCTGCCCGATGCTTCCCTGTAGGCCCGCGCCGGAACTCGTATTGATGATCCGCGCGTCTACCGGCGCACCGGCCTTGGACTGGGCCCGCCAGTACGCGCAGGCGTTGCTGGTGACGGCGAAGTGGCCCTTGAGGTGGACGCGAATCACGGCGTCCCATTCCTCTTCCGAGGTACTCACGAACATGCGATCCCGGACGAATCCAGCGTTGTTGACCACCACGTCGAGGCCGCCAAAGGAATCGATCGCGGTCTTGACGAGAGCTCCCGCTTCGACGAAGTCGGCCACATCCGATCCGTTCGCCACGGCTTCGCCGCCCGCGGCACGGATCTCTTCAACGACCTGGTCTGCCGGGCTGCTGCCGCCGTCCTCGCCCGCGAGAGAAACGCCGAGGTCGTTCACGACGACCCGCGCACCCTGGGCGGCAAAGGCGAGGGCGTGGGCCCGGCCGATTCCCCGGCCCGCGCCGGTAATGATGACGACACGGCCGTCGCAGATTCCAGGCATGGTGTTTTCCTTCTTTCGTGAGCCGGCGCTAGCCGAGGCGCTCGATGATCGTGACGTTGGCCTGCCCGCCACCTTCGCACATCGTCTGCATGCCGTAGCGGCCCCCGGTACGGTCGAGTTCGTAGAGCAGGGTCGTCATCAGGCGGGTTCCCGTGGCTCCGATCGGGTGCCCGAGAGCGATGGCGCCGCCGTTGACGTTGACCTTCGCCATGTCGGCTCCGGTCTCCTTCTCCCAGGCCAGGACGACCGAGGCGAAGGCCTCGTTGATTTCGATGAGGTCGATGTCATCGAGTGACATCCCCGTCTTCTCGAGGGCCCATTTTGTCGCCGGAATCGGCGCGGTGAGCATGAAAATCGGGTCGTCCGCGCGGACCGAGATGTGATGGATCCGCGCGCGCGGGGTGAGACCGTGATCCTTTACCGCCTGTTCGGAAGCCACCAGCATGGCGGAGGCCCCGTCGGAGATCTGGCTGGCCAGGGCCGCCGTCAGGCGGCCGCCCTCCTCGAGAGGTTGCAGGCTGGCCATCTTTTCGAGCGAGGTCCCGCGCCGCGGTCCCTCGTCGGTCGTGACGTCTCCGTAGGGGGCGATTTCGCCGTCGAACCGGCCCTCGTCGATGGCGTTGAGTGCACGCTCGTGGCTTTGGAGCGCGAAGCGTTCCATGTCCTCGCGGCTGATGTCCCATTTTTCAGCAATCATTTCGGCGCCTCGAAATTGCGAGACATCTTGCGTGCCGTACCGGTCGACCCATCCCTTGGATGTCGAGAACGGGTTTTCGTAGCCCAGCGGTTCGGCCGCAGTCATGGCAAAGGAGATCGGAATGGCGCTCATGTTCTGGACGCCGCCGGCGACTACCAAATCGCTGGTTCCACTCAAGACGGCCTGGGTCGCGAAGTGCACGGATTGTTGGGAGGAACCGCACTGGCGATCGATGGTCACCCCGGGGACGTGCTCGGGCATGCCGGCCGCGAGCCAGGCCGTGCGTGCGATGTCGCCGGCCTGGGGTCCCACCGTGTCGCAGCAGCCGTAGATGACGTCTTCCACCGCGGCCGGATCGACGCCCGTGCGCGCCATCAAGGCCTTGATCACATGCGCCCCCAGGTCGGCGGGGTGCGCCTGGGCGAGTCCGCCGCCGCGCTTTCCTACCGGGGTTCGAACGCCATCGACAATGTAGGCCTCAGCCATGGAAATTCTCCAATTCGTTTGGGTCGGGGACGCTCGGCTAGCGGACGCAGATCACGGAGGAGCCGTGACCGAAGAGTCCCTGGTTTGCAGTAATTCCGACCGTGGCACCCTCCACCTGGCGCTTGCCGGCCTGGCCGCGGAGTTGCCAGACGAGTTCGCAGACCTGGGCGATGGCCTGGGCCGGAACGGCCTCGCCGAAGCACCCCAGCCCGCCGCTGGCGTTGACCGGGATGCGACCCCCGATCGTGGTGGATCCGTCGCGCAGCAGGCCCTCGGCTTCGCCGGGCTTGCAGAGCCCGATGTTCTCGTACCAATCGAGTTCGAGCGCCGACGAAAGGTCGTAGACCTCGGCGAGGGAGAGATCTCGGGGGTCGATCCCCGCTTCTTCGTAGGCGGCTGCGGCGATCGAATCCTTGAAACCGCGGTCGGGGGAGGGAATCCCCGCCGCCGAGTCGGTGGTGAACTCCGGCATGTCGATCACGGTATTCGGGAAGGTCGGCGTCACCGTCGAAATCGCGGCGACTTTCACGGGCTTGGTCGTGTGCTTTCGGGCGAATTCGAGCGAGGAGAGGATCACGGCGGCGCCGCCGTCGCTGGTGGCGCAAATCTCGAAAAGGCGCAGGGGGTCCGCCACCAGGGGCGATCCCAGCACCTCCTCTTCGGTGAAGATCTTCTTGTAGCGCGCGTTCGGATTGTCGATCCCGTGGCGGCTGTTTTTCACCTTGACCTGGGCAAAATCCTGTTCGGTGGCTCCAAAGAGGTCCATTCGGCGTCGCGCGTAGAGTCCAAAGTAGGTCGGGTTCGTGGCCCCGAGCAGGTGGAAGCGCAACCAATCCGGATCGAGTTGGCGCTCGCCCTTGTTCGGGGCGAGGAAGCCTTTCGGAGTCGTGTCGGCACCCACGACGAGTGCGACATCGCACATTCCTGCGAGGATCCGTGTCCGCGCGATTTCCATTGCGGTAGCCCCGGAAGCTCTCGCCGCGTAACAACTTGCCACGGGAATTCCGGTCCAGCCCATGGCCTTGGCGAAGGTGGCCGCGGACACGTAACCCGGGTAGCCGTTGCGCATCGTGTCGCCACCGGCGATGAATTCGACCTGGCGGTAATCCAGGCCGGAATCGGCCAGTGCCTCGTGGATGGCGTGCACGCCGTAGTCGACGAAATTTCGTCCCCACTTGCCCCAGGGATGCATCCCGACGCCGAGGACAGCGACTTCATTGCCCATATTGATTTCTCCTTCAGGCCTCGAGAGGCTTCCACTTCCACACGAGGTATTCGTTGTCGTCGTCTTCGTAGAGCGTCCCCAGCGTGAGTTCCATCTCCTGGCCGACTTCGAGTTCGGCGGGGTCGCTTCCCGGGACGAGTTGGCCCAGCACGACGATGCGTTCTTCCGTCAGTTCGACCGCCGCCACCGTGTAGGGTTCAAACGGATCGGGTGCGACGTAGGGCTCCGGCGGCTTGTAGTGGTTGGTCGTATAGGACCAGAGCTTGCCGGTTCGACTCAGGGCGACTTCCTCGAGTTCGGCCTCGGAATGGCCCGGGGCTCGACTGACCGAGACATCCTTGGGAAAGAAGTAGGTGTTGCTTTCCCGGTCATGCAGCCCGAGAAGCTGCGGATTTTCGGGATCGAGGGTGAACCAGCCTTCGATGGCCGGGACGCGGGTCTTGCTCATGGGGGGCTCCTTCTTCACCAGTGTAGATCAGGCGCCGCGGAAGCTGTAGCCGAAGCTCTGGGCCGGGGGGGCGCCATCAATCACCGCGGCACAGAGGCGCCGCCGGTGGAAGACCGGGTCGCCGTAGGCGAGGTCGAGGGACCAGGCGCGTTTCATCCAGACGTGAACGTCCTGTTCGTAGGTGTAGCCGATGGCCCCGTGTACCTGGAGAGAGGCCTTGGCGGCTTCCCGGGCACTCTCGCAGGCGGCGATCTTGGCCATGGAGCAGTCCAACGAACGCGACTCGCTGGCGTGCGCCACCGAGTGGGAAGCGCGGTAGACATGAGAGCGGGCGTACTCGAGTTGAACCTTGACATCGGCGAGCATGTGCTTGACGGCCTGGAAGGATCCAATCGGGACGCCAAACTGCACACGCTGGCTCGCGTAGTCCACGGCCAACGCGATGAGCTGATCGGCGACCCCCAGGGCCTCTGCGGCGCAGGCGAAGGCGCCGCGGTCGAGAGCGGAGCCGAGGAGTGCCGTCGCCTCCGGGCCCGATGCGAATTCCGATGCCGGGGACGGGTCGAAGGTGATCCGAAAGAGACGTTGCGAGCCATCGTTGCTCGGCTGGGCCTCGAGTCGGACGTCGGACGGGGAGAGGGCGTGGATGGAATCGCCGTGGGGGAGCAGCAAAAGGTCGGCCACGTGGGCATCGGCGACGAAGGGGCTTTCGCGGTGTCCCACGGCGAGTTGAGCCTCGCCGGAAGCTACGCGCGGGAGCCACTCCGCGGCGAGTTCTGCGCGGGTTCCTTCCCGGAGCAGGGCGGTCCCCACGAGCGTTCCGACGACGGGCTCGGCGAGCGCAGCGCGACCCGTTTCCTCGAGGAGGAGAACCATGTCGGTCTCGTCCATGCCGAGACCGTCGTGCTCCTCGGGCACGAGCAGCCCGGGGATACCGATCTCGGCCAACTGCTTCCAGAGTTCTGGAGAGCGACCGGTGTCCGTCGCCCAGAAACCGCGAATGCGGTCGACGGGGCATTCGGCGGTGAGAAAGTCTCGCACGGTCTGCTGCAGGAGTCGCTGGTCTTCGTTGAAGTCGAAGTGCACGCCTATTTCCTCGGCAGACCGAGAATTCGCTCGGCGATGATGTTGCGCTGAATCTGGTTGGTGCCTGCGTAGATGGGGCCCGAGAGCGCGAAGATATACCCATCGAGCCAGGCGCCGACGTCGCCGCTGGCTGGCGCGTCGGGCAGAAGTTCGGCGCGAGGTCCGAGGAGTTCAAGGGCGAGTTCGTGCATGCGCACGTCAAGTTCCGACCAGAAGATCTTGTTGAGGCTGGCTTCGGCCCCAATCTTTTGCCCCCCCAGGAGCTTCGACACGGTCTGGTAGGTGTTGAGCGTGTAGGCCTCGGCGTCCATCCAGCAGCGTGCGACCGATTCCCGCATCCCCGGGGAGAGAGGGTCCCCACGGCTCTCGGTCTCGCGGTAGAGAGCGACGAGGCGTGCGGCCGTACTCTGGAAGCGGGCCGGGCTTCGGAGCATCAGGCCGCGCTCGAAGCCGGCGGTGGCCATGGCGACGTTCCAGCCCGCCCCTTCGTCGCCCAGCCGGTTTTCCACGGGGACGCGGGCATCGTCGAAAAAGACCTCGGCAAAGGCGGGCTTGCCGTTGATCTTCTGGATGGGTCGCACGGTCACGCCCGGGATGTCGAGCGGGGTGAGCACGAAGGAGAGGCCCTTGTGCCGCGTGGACTCGGCATCGGTGCGAAAGAGCCCGAAGAGCCAGTGGGCGTAGGCGCCGCGGGAGGCCCAGGTTTTCTGGCCGTTCAACACGTACTCGTCGCCATCCTGGATCGCGGTGGCCTGGATGGCCGCCATGTCGCTTCCCGCGTT
>JAZAOF010000018.1:0-7637 GCA_036228265.1 Myxococcota bacterium
GACCTCACGGTCTGGTGGTTCGGGGATCAAAACAAGGCCTTCTTCCAGACCTGGCCCATCTGGGGAAACATTGAAGTGGCTCTCGGTTACGAGGACGCCGAGTACCGGGACACGTGGTTCATCCACGCGTTCCTCCTCTCCTTGCCCGCCCTCGCCCTCACGTGGTGGGTGATCGCGGGAACGCGGTCAGCCATCGCCCGAGCCCTGGCGATTTCGACCGATATCGCCATCGTGGTCTTCGTCTTTTACGGCTTCGCCGCGGACAGTTTCTGGGAACTCTTCCAGTGGCGAGCCACGGCGCTCTTCGCCTCTATCGCCTGCGCCATCGGCTTCACCCTGGCCTCGCCGTGGCTCGCAGCCAGTTGGTTGCGATTGAATTGGATCTGGCGCTGCGCCCTGTACGTGCCGATCCTGTTCCTGGTCGTCGCCCTCTTTCGACACACGACGGGATGGGACCCGAACCTGATGGCCAACTTTTCTCCATGGCCGGCGCTCCCGGTGGTGGGACTCGACATCGGGGCCTACACGGTGGTCGGATTTCTTCTGGGGGCGGCGTTGGCCACGTGCGGAATGGCTCTTCGCGAAGTGGGCGCGTCGCGCAACGCCAACGAACCGGGAACCGGCGCGCGGTTGGTCGAGTTGGGTTGGTTCGCAATGCTGGCCGGGCTGCTCACTCCCCTGGGCTGGTTCTGGTTGAGCATGCCGGTCCCGAGCGCAGGCGCAGCCATTGGCCTGATCGTCGTGCAGGCCATCATCCTCTTTTTTGCCCGCACCGTTCGTTCCGGCGACCGGGCCACGGCGCTACTGCAACGCGCGGGAAACATCGCCGTGGGCGCCCTGCTCGTCTTCCTCCCGATCTTCCTCGGACGCGGTCTCATGGAGGCCGACTACAACGCCAGTCGCTACGTGATTGCCCAGGAGGTAATCGATTCCCTGCACAGCTACTACGTCGCAGAGGGCGGAGAGTACCCAGACCAACTCGACATCCTGATCGAGAAGGGATACATCGACGAAATTCCGCAACCCCGAGTCGGCTTCCAGCTCTTCTACGACGCGGGCTGGATGGAGGCCCCGAGTTTTGACTATCGAAGCCTGGGCACCAGCTATGTCCTCGAATTCGTCTCGACGGAATGGATCCAGTGCGCCTACAACCCGCCCTACCTGGACGAGTTTGGCGAGGAATACGAGGACGAGGAGGAGTACGAAGACGAGGAAGGCGGGGGCGGAGACATCTGGACCTGCCCGTCATCGCGCCCGGCCCTCTGGTAACGCCTCGGTCGATCCGACCCCGTGAATCCTGAACCCCGGCCATCGCCCGGTGATGCCGGGTCTCGAAAGCGGTGGGGCCTCGACGGCCTCGCGGTGGGAATTTCCCTGGGCGGACTCGCCGGCCCGGACGCCTGGCGCCGTCAACTCGAATGGATCGAGCGCGCCGACGCGCTAGGGGTGCACTCGGCCTGGCTCCCCGAGATGCACTTCACTCCCGGCGCCTGCACCACGCCCCTCACAACGCTCGCCGCGTTCGCGGCTTGCAGCCAACACCTCCGGCTGGGAACGACGTCCCTGCTGCTACCGATCCACGAGCCCCTCCGACTCGCCGCCGAGGTCTCCGCGCTCCAGGCCCTGTCCGGCGACCGCGCCATCCTCGGGCTGGGACGCGGTTTTCGCCGCCCGCTCTTCGAAGCCTTCGGGATCCCGGTGAAGACCAAACGCGACCGCTTCGACGAACACCTCGAGATCATGCTCGGCGAATGGCCGCAGGGTCCACCCCCCATGGGAGTGGCGGCCTTTGGCCGCAAGGGCCTTGAGCAGGCTGCCCGCCACGGTTTGCCCTACCTCGCCTCTCCCATCGAAACCCTGGACCTCGTCGCCGAAAACCTGGCCTTCCATCGCGACCACCTCCCCCCGCACATCGACGCCGACACGCTGGCGGTCCCGATGCTTCGCAGCGTCTTCGTTGCGGGCGACGACCGGGAGGCCGCCGGGGTCTTCGGGGCCATGGAGCGCGAGGCGCGCGGCCTCGTTCGCGGTCCGGTCCCGAAAGCGCTCAGCCGCGCCGCGGAAGCGCCGATCGAAGAGCGTGTCCTCGTCGGCTCCGTCGAGCGCGTCGCCGATGAAATCGGCCGTTACCGCGATCGCGTCGGTCTTGATCTTCTCATCGCCCGGGTCGAAGTCCCAGGAGCGGAGACAGTCCAGCGAGAAGAATCGCTCGGACGACTCGTGGAAGAGGTCCTCCCCCTCCTGGCCTGACCCAACCGCGTCCAGAAACCGAAATCGAGCAGAAGGGACCGTCGCTCAGGGAAGACGCGAGGCCACCTCGGAGGCCGCGTAGGTCAGGATCCAGTCGGCTCCCGCACGCTTGATCGAGACCAATGCCTCCTCCATCGCGCGCTCGCCGTCGATCCAGCCGTTTTGTGCTGCCGCCTGGATCATCGCGTACTCCCCGGAGACCTGGTAGGCGGCCAAGGGTACGTCAAAACGTTCCCGGGCTTCCCGGAGGATGTCCAGGCTCGAGAGCGCGGGTTTCACCATGAGCGCATCGGCCCCCTCGGCGAGGTCGAGTTCCATCTCGCGGAGCGCTTCGCGACGGTTCGAAGGGTCCATCTGGTACGAACGCCGGTCGCCGAATTGAGGCGTGCTCTCCGCCGCCTCTCGAAAGGGCCCGTAGAAGGCGCTGGCGTACTTGGCGGCATACGAGAGGATGGGAAGGTTTTCAAAATCGTGGTCATCGAGAACCTGGCGGATGGCCGCCACGCGACCGTCCATCATGTCCGAGGGCGCGACCATGTCGGCGCCCGCCCGGGCGTGGGAAAGCGCCGTGGCCGCCAGGCGTTCGACCGAGGGATCGTTGCGAACGGTCTCGCCTTCTACCACGCCGCAGTGACCGTGATCGGTGTACTCGCAAAGGCAGACGTCGGTAATCACGCAGAGCTCTTCGACGGAAGCCTTGATCGCGGATACGGCCTGCTGGACGATCCCGTCGGCCGCGTCGGCTCCCGAACCCCGCTCATCCTTCGAGGACGGGATGCCAAATAGAATGACCGCGGGGAGGCCAAGATCCCGCGCGCGCTTGCACTCGTCCACCGCTTCCGTCACCGAAAAGCGAAAAACGCCGGGCATCGAGGAGATCGGTTCCCGAGCCGAAGCGCCCTCCACGACAAAGAGCGGAAGGACCAGGTCGTCCCGGGTCAGGCGGGTTTCGCGAACCATGCGACGCAGGCTCTCGTGGCTGCGCATGCGTCTCATCCGGGTCGTCGGAAATTCCATACCTAGTCTCCCTCCAGGACGTTGTCCCGCCAGTGACGCGCCAGGGTGTCGACCCACTCCTGTAGTTCCGGGCGTTCCGGAACGACATCGGGCTCAATTCCAACGTCGCGTAGCGCAGCCGCCGTGGTTTCGCCCAACGCGGTCACCGTAACGCCCCGGAGTGCTGCGCGAGCCCCGTCGCCGAGAAGTTCGCCGAAATACGCCGCCGCCGAGGGGCTGGCAAAACTGGCCACGTCAAATTCGTTGTCCCCGAGGCGTTGGCCCAGCGAATCCCCGTCCACCGGGGGGCGAAGCGTTCGGTAGGCCACGACGGCCACGGCTTCGCCGCCCTTCTCCCGGAGACCCACCGCCAGGTCGTCCCGACCGATTTCCGACCGGGGCAACAAGAAGCGCCTCCCCGCAACAGGCTGCTGCTTTTCAATTTCTTCCAGGAGATCGAGACCGCCCCCCGCACCCACGCAACTGACGTGAAGACCCGCTCGCCTTGCGGCCTCGGCGGTCGCTGTGCCGACGCACGCGATTTCTATCCGGCGGGAAGCCAGGGCTTCGAACCCACCGCTCTCGCGGGCCCGTTCGACGGTGAAGCGCACGGCGTTCTCGCTGGCGAAGATCACTTCGTCGAAGTGGCCCAGGTCGCCGAGGGCGGCGTCCAGTTCGGTCGAATCCCGGGGCGGCGCAAAGGCCACGAGGGGAACTCGAACCGGGTTGGCTCCCACCGCCCGCAGCAGGATCTCGAAATCCCGGGATCGCTCGGGGGCTCGGGTCACGAGAACCTGCGCGCCGGCCATGGGGCCCGGGACGAACCAATCGAGTTCGGCTCTCAGGCGAACCACGTCCCCGATCACGATCGCCGCCGGGGCCCGGAGCCCAGCGGCTACCGAGGCGGCGGGAAGCTCCTCGAGCGGCGCTTCGACAACGCGCTGCGCCGGCATCGCCCCCTGGCAAACGACGGCCGCCGGCTTCCGTGGATCCACTCCTCCGGCGATCATTCTCTCTACGAGGTCGGGCAGGTTTCGCATGCCCATCAAGATCACCAGCGTATCCACTGCCCGGGCCAGGACGCTCCAGCGCGTAGCCTCGGTCACCGCGGTGGGGTCCTTGTGGCCGGTCACCACAGCAAAGGACGCGGCATGGCGGCGGTCCGTTACCGGCATTCCCGCGTAGGCCGTCGCGGCGAGCGAGGACGAGACGCCCGGTACGACCTCGAAGTCGATTCCGGCCTGCACGCACGCGGACGCTTCCTCTCCCCCTCTTCCGAAGACAAAGGGGTCTCCCCCTTTCAACCGCACGACCCGCATCCCGTCCCGCGCGGCGTCGACCATCTGTCGCTCGATTTCCTCCTGGGAAAAGGCGGGCTCCTCGTGTCCTCGCTTACCGACATTGCATTGCAGCGCGCCTTCCGGGGCGAGCTCAAGCAACTCCACGGGGACCAGTTCGTCGTACAGGACCAGGTCGGCCTCGCGAATCCGTTCGACCGCGCGCACCGTCACGAGGCCGGGATCGCCGGGCCCGGCGCCAACGAGACTGACGAATCCCGAGCGCCCCTCCGCCATCACGTAGCTCCCTCGGTGCGCAACGCGGCCAGGACTTCGGCGCCACCCTCCCCCAGGATTTCCTCGGCGAGCTCCGCTCCGGCCTTCGCGGCATCAACGACCGCCGCCTCCAGTTTGCGCTCGGCCCGAATCACGCGATCCCCTTCCGGCGTCGACACCAGCCCGCGCAACGTGGCTTCGTTTTCCACCGAGATTTCGCAAAGCGCAGCGAGAGGAACACTGCAGTCGCCTTCGAGGGCCGCCAGGAAAGCGCGCTCGGCCGAGACCGTAATTGCAGTCTCCGGATCGTCGAGTTCAGCGACGCGATCGGCCCACTCGCTGCCCTCGCGCACTTCCAGGGCCAGCGCGCCCTGGCACACGGCCGGGAGCATCGTCTCCGTGTCGATTCGCTCGCCAATGCGGTCCGCCATTCCGAGACGCTCGAGCCCTGCGCACGCAAGCACCACCGCATCGAGGCGCTCCTCGTCGAGCTTGCGCAGTCGCGTCGGAACGTTGCCCCGCATCGCCACGATCTCGAGATCTGGGCGGAACGCGCGCAGCAGCGCGGTGCGACGCACACTCCCGGTACCGACCTTCGCTCCCCGGGGCAGCTCCGCCAACGACTGTCCCGGCTCTCGAACCACCAGGGCGTCCCGGGGGTCGACACGCTCGGGAAAGGCGACGAGTCGCAGCGGCGGCGGCACGTGCGCCGGAAGATCCTTGGCACTATGGACGGCGACATCGGCCTCGCCCTCCAGGAGCGCCGCTTCAATTTCCTTGACGAAAAGACCCTTGCCTCCGATCTTCGCAAGGGGTTGGTCGAGGATCCGGTCTCCGGTCGTCTGGATCACCTTCAACTCGGCATCCACTCCGAATCGTTCACCGAAGCGCTCCGCTACCCAGTTCGCCTGGGCCCGAGCGAGGTCGCTTCCCCGGGTCGCGATACGAATCCGGCTCACGTTTCTTCCGTCGGGTCCGGGGCGTCGTAGACCGCCGAATCGCCGGCCATGTCATCGCCCTCTACCGTTTCGTCGAGCCCGAAGAGAACGCGAGCCGCCTCGAGCATCGCCAGGGCTTCGTCGCGATCGGCCTCCGAGCGTAGGCGTCTCACGGGAAAGTGGAGCAGCTTCTGTACTAGCGACCGGGTCAGGACCTCGACCCCCTCTCGCTGCTGCTCGTCGAGGTCCAGTCGATCGAGGCTCCGGTCGAGTTCCGCGCGGCGCAGTGACTCGGCACGCCCCGTCAGGTCGCGGATCGTAGGAACGGATTGGAGCGCTCCCAGCCACCCTTCAAATCTCTCCTGTTCCGCCAACACGATTCGATCCGCGAGTATGGCTTCCCGCTCGCGGTGCTCCGTATTCGAAGCGGCGATGCCCTGGAGATCATCGATGTTGTAGAGGTAGACGCTTTCGAGGTCGTCCACATCGCTGGCCACGTTTCGGGGGACTCCGATGTCGATGACGACCATCGGGCGACCCCGACGCTTCTGGAGCGCGGACTCCATGAGTTCCCGGGTCAGGATCGGCCCCTCGCCTCCGATCGAACTGAGCACGATATCTGAGCCGGAAAGGAGGGACGGCAGATCGGAAAGGCCCGCGGCCTCGACGCCAAAACGCGCGGCGAGTTCCTCGGCGTGCTCGAGCGTTCGATTCGCAATTACGGCGCGCCGGAGACCGTGCCCCTGGAGGGCGACCAGGGCCGCTTCCACCATTTCGCCGGCTCCGATCAGGAGTCCCTGCTTCGATCCCAGGTCTTCGAAGACCTGGCCCACGAGATCCACTCCGATCCGCGCCACCGAAACAGGCCCCTCGGCGATGCGGGTCTCGCTTCGGACCCGCTTCGCCGTAGCAAATGATCGCTGGAAGAGTCGTGACAAGATCGGCCCGCTGACTCCCGCGTCCACGGCCAGCCGGTAGGCCTCCTTGACCTGGCCCAGGATCTGGGGTTCACCCACGACCATCGAGTCGAGTGCCGAGGTGACCCGAAAGAGATGCGAGATTGCGTCGCCGTCGCGGTGCACGTAAAGATGGTCTTCGATCGGCGAAGCGCTCGGAAGAACGACATCCGGCTGCCATTCCGATCCGAAAAACCGGATCACGCGATGCCGGGCCGCGTCGAAATTGGAAACCGTCGCGATGACCTCGACCCGGTTGCACGTGGATAGAATGGCGACCTCTTCGATTTCCGAGCTGTCCGCCAGTTTCTCCAGGGCCGGTCCCAGGTCTCCGACGGCAAACCGCTCCCGCAGTTCGACCGGAGCACTCCGGTGGTTCATGCCGATGAGGAGGACCTTCAATGGAGGATCCCCACGCCAACGACCGCAAACGCCAGGAAGGCAAACCCCGCGACCGCCGTCGCCGCCGCATTTCGAGCCCCCTGGTGCCAGACGAAGCGCGTACTGACGAGACCGACGTAGATCAACCAGGCCACCAGCATCCAGGTCTCGTGGGGGCTGCCGGTCCAGAACACCCCGGACACCGAATGCTGCCAGAACATCCCGGTGATGAGGCCGAGCGTGAGAAGCGGAAAACCCACGGCCAGCGAAATGACGTTGATCCGGTCGAGAGCCTCGAGCGACGGACCCGGGAGACGGGAACCGAGAGACCGCTTCAACTTGAGCTGACGGTGCCGGACGAGATAGAAACATCCGGCGAGCCCGGCGACACCGAGAAGGGCCAGCCCTCCGCTCGCCAGCAAAACGTGCAGGTGGGACCAGGCTCCTGCCTCGGGCTGCGACACGGTCGCGCCTCCCGAATGGGATGCCAGCGATGCGAACACGAAGAGAAACGCCACGAAACCGATGGCCGCAGCGAGGCTCGACAGCCGCATGCGCCACGC
>JAZAOF010000019.1:0-10217 GCA_036228265.1 Myxococcota bacterium
CCGTTTACCGAGCCCTCGGCGGAGATGGATTTCGCCTGCCTGCTTTGTGTGGGAGAAGGCTGTTCCACGTGCTCCCAGACCGGATGGATCGAGTGGGGGGGGTGCGGGATGATCCACCCCGTGGTCCTGGAGAACTGCGGCATCGATGGGCAGCGGTGGCAGGGGTTTGCCTTTGGCATGGGTCTCGAGCGGGCCGCGATGCTGCGCCACAACCTGTCGCATATTCGCCTGCTCTACGATGGCGATGTGCGCGTCCTGGAGCAGATCTGATGCGCGTTTCTCTCGGCTGGCTCGCGGAATGGATCGATCTTCCTCCCGATCCGGATGCGCTGGCGGAGAGGTTGACGATGGTTGGACTCGAGGTCGATGCCATCGAACGCCAGGGGCCCGACCTCTCTGGAGTCGTGGTCGGCGAGGTCATTGAGCGCGGGACCCATCCCAGCGCCGATCGGTTAGCGCTCTGCCGGGTGGATGTCGGGGAGGGCGATCCCGTCCCGATCGTCTGCGGAGCTCCCAATGTCGCGGCCGGACAGAAGGTCGCCGTGGCCCGTCCTGGAGCGAAGCTTCCCGACGGGACGAAGATCAAGAAGTCCAAGATTCGGGGAGAGGTCTCCCTGGGGATGATCTGTTCCGGGCGCGAATTGGGGCTTTCCGAGGATCACGAAGGCATCCTCGTTCTGGATCCATCGGCCTCGGTAGGGGGGAGCGTCGAAGGCTATGTGGCCTCGGGCGACACCGTCCTCGAGATCGCAATTCTTCCCAACCGCGGCGACTGTGCCTCGATGATTGGAATGGCCCGGGAAATCCAGGCGGCGACCGGCGCAACGATCCGGTGCCCCGAAATCGCTCCCAAAGAGGGAGACCGCGACGCGGCCCAGGACATTGAGGTGGAAATTCTCGATCCAGCGGGCTGCGCTCGTTATGACGCACGCGTGGTACGCGACGTCAACGTCGAGGCTTCCGGCCCTGCCGTCGTCGAACGGCTGGAGGGCTCGGGACTGCACGCTGTCAACAACGTGGTCGACGTGGCCAACGAGGTGATGCTCGAGTGGGGGCAGCCCCTGCATGTATTCGATCTCGACCGGGTCCGGGGGGGCAAGATTGAAGTGCGCTCGGCGAAGCCGGGAGAGACGCTGATCACCCTTGACGGGAAGGAGCGGCGTCTCGAGGACGATGATCTCGTGGTGGCCGACGAGGGAGGGGCGATCGCCCTGGCGGGGGTGATGGGCGGTCGAGATTCCGAGGTGACGTCGGAGACGCGCCACGTGCTCATTGAGGCGGCCATTTTTGACCCTTCTCGCGTGCGCCGAACCGCTCGCCGCCACGGGATTGCGAGCGATGCTTCCTATCGATTCGAACGGGGGGTCGATCGCGCGGGAAGCGTGCGCGGTGCCGACCGCGCGGGACGCTTGATTGGCGAACGATCTGGGGGGCGCGTTTCTCGAGGAATCGTTTCGGCCGAGGGCCGAGCGCTTCCGGCACCCGCAGAGGTTTCGCTCGACGTGGGGCGGGCGAACCGGCTGCTGGGGGCCGAGATTCCGGAGTCGGAGTTCGTCGCCTTGCTCGAGCGGTTGGGCATCGAAAGCCGGTTGGAGACGGAAGGGATCCTCGTTGCGCGTATCCCGACCCACAGGAACGATCTCCGTCACCCGGAGGATCTCGTGGAGGAGGTGGCGCGCCTCTATGGATTCGACCGGATCGCGCCCCGAGAACCTCGCGTCGAACCGGGTCAGGCCCAACGCCCCGCGGCGTCCAGGGTGGCCGATCGGGCCCGGGATGCGCTGTGCAGCGAGGGCCTCGTCGAGGTGCTTTGCTTCCCCTTCTCGGATCCCCGGGAAATGGACCAACTTCGTTTCGATTCGGAAGATCCGAGGCGAGAAGCGGTCTCCCTGCTGAATCCGGTGGTAGAGCGGGAATCCTGCCTGCGGTCGACACTCGCGGCTTCGTTGATTCGCCTGGCCTGTGAGAATTTCAACCGGCAGGCCGACGCCGTGGCGATCTTCGAAGTCGCCCGGGTTTTTCGGAGATCCTCGTCCCAATCGGATCCCGTGGAGAACCTGCGCGCTTGCGCGTTTCTGACCCGGCGCGTCGAACCGGGGTTGTGGGACCGCTCCGATACCCCGATTTTCTTCGAAGCGAAGGGGCTTGCCGAACGCCTCTGCGCATCCCTGGGGCGAGGTCCGGTGCGGACCGAGGGGACGGGGGTCGAGTCGTTTCTTCACCCGGGGGCTTCGACCGGCCTCGTTCTCGGTCGACAGGTTGTCGGATCCGTGGGAGAAGTGCACCCGGCGACGGCCCAGGCCTTTGGCCTTCCGTGCCCCGGCGTCCTTGTGGACATTGACCTGGACGCGTTTGCGCAGTTGCCGGAAAGAACGGCCCGTTACACGGAGGTTTCCAGGCACCCCCAGGTTCGAAGGGACCTCGCGTTCCTGCTCCGTGGCGACCAGTCGGCGGGGGAGGTCGTAGAAGCGATTCGAAAGGCCGGCGGGTCCTCTCTCGTGGGTGTCGAGGTCTTCGATCGCTACGAGGGGAAAGGTGTTCCGGAGGGACGCGTGAGCGTGGCCTTCCGGTTGGTTTTGCAGAGGGCGGATCGCACGCTGAAGGATGCGGAAGTGGTGAAGGTAGTCGATCGAATCATTCAAAAGGTGGCTCAGCGTTTCGACGGTGAGCTTCGATAGGGTGAGAAAGGGAAACCATGACCAAGGCTGAAATCGTCGAACAGATCTACGAGCGGGTGGGGTTTTCGAAGAAGGAAGCGGCCGAACTCGTCGAGAAGGTGTTCGACACGATCAAGGAAACCCTGGCGGACGGAGAGAAGGTGAAGGTCTCGGGCTTCGGGAACTTCGTCGTTCGCGACAAGAATGCGAGAAAAGGGCGTAATCCCCAGACCGGCGAAGAAATCTTGCTCGATGCTCGCCGGGTTTTGACTTTCAAGCCCAGTCTCGTGCTAAAAAACACGCTGAACGATTCTCCGGAGAACTCGGAGTCCAACGGCGAAACCTCGGCCTAGGTCGTTGGTCTAGGTCGTTGGTGGGATCGGGGTCGGCGTCGGGCCCCCGAGATTTTCCGCGCAGAGCCAGGGGGGGGCATGGCCAGAAAAGGCAAAAAGGGAACGAAATCCGGTGTTCCGGTTCGCTCGGCGAAGGGCGGATCGCCGCCGCCCGTGCAAGAAGCCCTTCTGCCGGAGGGAAAGCTCTACTACCGCATCGGCGAGGTCAGCGAGCTCACCGGGGTCAAGCCGTACGTGCTCCGCTACTGGGAGTCCGAATTCCGGTGGATGGCTCCGCAGAAGTCGCGCTCGCGCCAGCGGCTCTACCGCAAGAAGGACATCGAAACGATTCGGCTGATTCGACGAATGCTTCACGAAGAGAAGTACACGATTGCCGGAGCCCGAAAACGCCTCCGTGAGCTTGGAGTGGATCGGGCTCTGGAGAGTTCGCCCAGCGATGACTCGAAGGTGCCGCGAACGCGTTATCGGGAGATTCGCGACGAACTCGAGGCGATCCGAGCGATTCTCTAGGGGGCGGGCGCTAGCGCTACCGAGAGTCCGCAACTGAGCCCGAGCCAGAATGGACCGTTGCGTTCGTAGCAGGTCGGCGGGCCGCCATCGGCTGAGTGGATTTCGACCCGCGCCATCTGGATCTCGACACGGTCATCGAGTTCCGCGATTCCGCGCACGTTGGGGATGGGGTCCAGGCCTTTCCGAATCGAGACGCGCTTGACCCCATGGCTGTCGATGGCCGGAGCCGTCGGATCGTTGAGTTCGGGGTGTTCGACATTGGTGTCGCCGTCGTCCGGCGGGCCCAGGATGTACTCGTCGGCCGACCCCTTGCGCAGCGATTGCCCGTGGGCGAGGAGCAGTCGAAATTCTCGTCCGGATGGACCGTGCAGGTGCAAGAAAAGGGGGTCGTCGGTAGCCGACATCCGGTGGCTGCCCACCGTGATCTGGATGACGATTTTCTGGATCGGATTCGCCGCGATGTCCTGGGCCATGCCTTTTCTCCCCGTGCGTGGGCCCCGAACCGAGGCGTTTCCCACGCGGACGAGGGTAGGCGGACGCGATAGCCAGGGTCAAGCCGCTTCGCTGGTTTACAGAACCGCCGTGGCCCGCTACCTCTCCCCCGACGGGCCGTAGCGCAGCTTGGTAGCGCGCCTGAATGGGGTTCAGGAGGTCGCGAGTTCGAATCTCGCCGGCCCGACCATTTTCCCTTCGGAACCTCGGGGTCGGCGACGCAGTCGCCCCCAGGCGTTTAAGGCTTCTTCTGCCAGGTTCCCGCCGAGTTCCGGATGTACTGCCCGGAGGGCGCTCGAGCCGTCAGCTTCTGGCCAGCCAATTTGGCAACGACCGAGACGCCCGTCCCATTTTTCGCCGCGATGGCCTGGTAGCGGGCCTTGCGTTTCGCGTTGATCTCCGCGGCGAGCGCGCTTGCGCTGGCCGGGGCGCCCGGAGGGGTCCCGAGGTAGCCGTCGGCCTGTTCTCCCACGTGTCCCGCGGCCTTGGCCTGGTCAAGGCTGTCGGCGAGAGCCGTGGAGGCGAGCGGTATCAGGAGCAGCAGGCACAGGCCCAGGTTGACGAGCCGTCGGACGGGAATGGACATGGTGAGATCTCCGCTAGAAGAGGGACGAGTCTTCCTGGAAGAGGTTGTCGAGGTCGCGATCGACCTTCACTTGAATCTCGTGCTCGATCTTTACATTGAGATTGATGGTGATCGGTTCCTTGGGAGCGGTCACCTCGACCTTGGGCTGGCAGGCGGCGGTTCCCAGTAGGATCCAGAGAGCCAGAGCGGAAACCGATCCACGCGTGCGCATCGACGCAATCCTCCGTTGTTGGCGAAACCTTAGCCTATCTGGAGGGCTCGGGGGGATCCTCGGCGCTGGATTCGGGCTCGATCGACCCCGGGCACGGATTCGCTCGCTCGGATTCGCTCGGATTTTCGTCTTTGTCGAAGGCCTTTTCGTGCGCAGTCTCGATGGAAGAGGGGATTTTGTATCCGGCGACGCCCCCGGAGTACAGGTCGATCAGCGGGCCCTGGATATTCAAGTTGAGGACATAGGGGTGGCCATCGAGATGGTCAGGGTTGGCTCCCTCGAGTCGTACGCGCACGTCCAGTTGCCCGCGAGTGTCTCCGTCGATTTGCAACTCGATAATCGTGAACCGAAAGTTCGCCAGTACCGCTTCGAGATCCATGAGTTCCGGGACCCCGTAGTCGGCGAGACGCTGCGAGCCTCCTTCCGGGCGATACCGAAGCCATCCTCCTCCCTCCGAGGCCAGGATGCCGCCGCGGATCTCGACGCGATCGTCGGCGAGCAGGACTGGCAATCGCCCACTGAGCACACCGCTCCCGGTCAGCCCTTCCATTGGCAGCAGTTCGATCAGCTCGGCGAATTGGACGCGATCGACCGCCAGTAGGAATTCCTGGGATTGTTGGCCGGCGTCGTATTGCCCGGCGGTCAGGACCGTGCCCCCGGCGACATTCCATTCGCCCCGCTCGATGATCAGTTCTCCGGTCGGTTGAAGCCGGAAGCGGATTCGGCCGTCGCGGAGTCGAAGGCCGATGTCCATTTGCGCCATGGAAATTTCCTGGGTGCCTGCGGTCTCGAGGGGCAGGCCCTGGAGTTCAATCACCCCGTTCAGACAGGAAATCTGCGTGCTGCCCATCGCGGCACTAACGTTCTGCAGTCCCAGGGCCACGGCGAAGCCCGCCTTCTTGCGGGTCCACCCGGCTGTGCCGCGGAGGGTGAGTTCTCCCCAGGCTTCGATACCGACGCGTTTTAGCCCCGGAAGAAGGCGGCTGAGATCGGCATCGGGGCCACCGAACGCGAGAGGGGCCAACCGGATCCGCGCGTTCCCGGCGGCGGCTGCGAAGTCCTGGGTCGCTTGGACCCGGAGGATGAATCGACGGGAAGGGCCGGTGAGATCGATGTCGGCCGTCAGCGAGTTTTCGCCAGGGGCGAGTTCGGATCGGAGGGTCAAGGGCGCGAGCCAGGGTTCACGGCCCGAGAGTTGGATCTTCGAAACTTCGACCCGGCCCCGGGGCAGACCGCTCGACGGGTCCCAGTCCAGATCGAACTCGACGCCCTCGAGGTCGATTCCGGGTCGCCCGAGAGCCATGGAGCCGCCCTTGGCGTGGATGCGGACGTCGGCGCCAAGTCCTCCCTCCTGGTGCATCTCCACGGCGGGCACATGGACGGTCACGGTGGCCGACGGATCCTGGGGGGTTCCCAGGTGGAGTTCGAGGGGTTGGAGTTGCAGGCTTCTGTGCTGCGCGTCGAGCGTGGCTTCGCCGTCGACGGAGAAGGGGGCCAGGGTGTAGCCGATAAGTTTTTCAGCGCCGTCGAGTGCGGTGGATTGGAATCGAAAGGCCAGTTGCCGAGAGTCGTCCAGGCTGGCCCAGAGTTCGCCCTGCAGGGCGCCGTCTTCGGTATCGATGCGAAGGCGCGCATCCTCGATCTCGATCCTCTCTACGGGAATCTCGGGGGCGGTCGAGTCCCGATGGGCGGCCGGGGAGGTCCCGGGCTCGGGCGGTTCCGATGTTCGGCCGAGCACGGAATCGACCGCCCCGAGAGACAGCCCATCGGGTCCGAGGTGGCCGCCGAGTTCGAGTTCCTTGAATCGGACGTCGTCGAGACGCCCGGTCAGCAAGCTCGCCAGGGAGTATCCGATCGACACCTCCGGCAGTCGCAGCGTGACCGGGTCTCCTATCTCCAGGTGAGTCAGTCGCGAGCGACCCCAGCCTTCGTTTTCGAGTTCGAAGCGGACGGTCTTGAAACCCAGCGCAGCGAGTTCCTGGTGGATTGCTGCGGAAATCAGGCGTGGCGCGTTCCGCATCAGGAGAGCCCCCGATCCAGCGAGCGCGAGAGCCAGCGCGGCACCGATCCAGATCCAGTAGGGGGGCTTTGATTTTGATTTCGGGTTCGCCACCTCCCTAGCATGGCAGAAGAATGCCTCGCCGGGGACTTCCCGGGGTGGACAAGCGGATCGGGTTGCGCTCCAATTTCGGTATGAAGAAAAACCACCTTGTTTCGACCGTCGTGTGGATCGCCTTTTTGACCGTATCTCTCGGACTCGGGGGGTGCGCGACTTCCGGGGAGGGTTGGCGAAACCAGAAACCCGTGCTCTATCCCAACGCGCACTACAAGCAGGTGGGCGCCCAGGCGGCACAAGGCGATATCGCCGAGTGTCTCTACGTGGCCGAGCACGGCCAGACGCAGCGATCCCAAGGGAAGGACGCGGCCATCAACACCCTCGGCGGCGCGGCGGCCGGTGCCGCTCTTGGCGCCATCGGGGGGGCGATTGCCGGAAACGCGGGAACCGGTGCAGCGGCGGGTGCGGCCGTGGGTGGCACCCTGGGCGTAGGGAAGACGATCTACGACGCCGGCAAGCCGACTACGGCCTACAAGGGGTACGTCGACGCCTGCTTGGAAGAAAAGGGCTACAAGGTCGTCGACTGGCAGTAGCCGCGTCTTCTAGGGGACGGGTTCCAGCAGAAGGCAGTCGAGCCCGAAGTCCGTCCCCCCAGCCCGAGCGCTGGCGCCAACGCTCCGCACCCGAAGGACGTTTTGTTCGGCCGAAAGGTCGTGAATTCCGAGGTCGACGCGGTCGAGATTGCCGACGATGGGAAACCCCAGGTCGACGGCTTTCATCGAGGCCCCTTCGTTGACGCCCAGTTTGAAGCGTCCGTAGGGCTTTCCCCGGGTGAGGTTTGCCAGCACCCGGTAGCGGCCCGCACGTTCGGGGTGAAACGACAATTCCAGTGTCTCCCCGCCGGTTGGCGATTGCCATCGGAGTTGTTCGTCGTTGCTCCATAGCCCGCCCAGGTAGCGCACCATGGATTCTGTGCGGACTGCCCCCGACGAGGCGTGGGTCGCGAGGGACTCCCCCTCGAGGGCTCCCTCGAGCGCCTTGCGCGGTAGTTCCGGGGGGCGGTGCAGGCCCGCTTCTCCGGGGCGCACCCGGAAACCGTTGGTCGTCGCTTCGAAATCGGCGTAGAAGTAGGAAACCGCGCCCAGGGAGATCGTGGCCGTGCGGCTCCAGTGCCAGATCTCCTGGTCGAAGGCCAGCGATCGCGTGAACGGGATGGGGTCGAGAATGTGCCAGCGGTGCATCGAAAACGCGCCGTATCCGCCCGGGCCCTCGGCGATCGTCTGGCTGTGGTAGGGGCGTTGGAACGGAACGGGCGTACTCCAGGCGTAGCCGAAATAGTCCTCGGTCCCCGTTCCGAAATGGCTGGGAAAGTCCTCGTCGTCGACCCGAATCTTTTCGTCGCCTTCTCCCCACCAGGCCTTGGTCGAATTGGTGATTTCCAGGAGTGTTCCCACGTAGGCCCCACGGCCCCGGATCGATACCAGGCTCCAGTCGCGGGGGGGCCATGAGGGTCCGGGGGGGTCCTCCCGCCAGGTCGCGTGGAAGTAGAGAGATCTCTCGTCCCAGGTCCACGGTTCCGACAGGATCCTCCCGCGCAATCCAGGCCCGGATGTGCCCTCGACGGTGACTTCCAGGGAATCGCGGAAGGGCATGGGCCAGCGGGCGATGAAGGTGCCGTCCTTCGTTACTTCGGCGGCGAGAGTCCGGTACGGCGTTCTCCCGGGTCCCGAGCCGAAGAAATCGCCCAGAGGCACGCGAGCGGTTTCCTTGTCGTCGGCGCGGATCACAAGAACCTGGCTCCGGAGTTGTTGGGCGTCCGCGCTACCGGCCTCGATTCGGAGTTCGCGAAGCGCGGCGGGACCCTCGATCCGCGCCGTTCCTGTGAAGTCGGTGCTGCGCATGGCGGCGGTGCCGGTGGGGAGGGTCGAGGGGTCTTCGAGCGTGGCCGCGATGTGCTCGAGTCGTGTTTTTTGCTGCGCCAGTTCTTCGGGGCGAAAGGGGTGGACTTCGGTGCCCTCGGGATAGCTGCGGTAGTTCACCTGGTAGAAAGCGCCCCGGGTGTCCATGGTCACCTTGGCGGCGGAACGGTAGGGAAATGGAAAGTAGAGGTTCGCGCCGCGAGCCGCGGTGTACGCAAAGGGGGGCGCAAAAGGAGGGACCCGTCCGCTCAGCAGGGCTTTCATGTCGGCTTCGATGGCCGGGGTCTCGAGGTCGTCGATGTAGATTCGCAGGATTCCCGCTGGATTCGCCGACCAGATCCGGAGGATCGCGCCCGGTCCGGAAGTTTCGAGCATGACGTATTCGGTGCGACCTTCTCTTTCTTCGATGGCCACGTAGTGGTCGAGGTCTTCGTTCACGAACCATGTCCGGGCCTCGGAAGGGTCCGAGGCCGAAGGCTCGGTGCTTGATGCGAGTCGGTGCTGGTACGCCGGGTCGGGAAAACGAGCCAGGGTCGAAAGGTCAATCATCTCTTCGAGCAGTCCTTCCAGGCGGACCGGGGTGCTCGGTGACTTCTCCTCTTCCGTCCCGGGAAACTCTTCGCAGCCCCAGAAGATCGCCGCGCACGCGGTTGCAGCGATGGCGATTCGGCCGAGTTTTCGGGCAGGGGGCGTGCTCACGGTTGGACGCCCCTTTCGAGGGTCCGCGAGCGCAGCGCGGAAAAGAGGGTTCCTACGCCGGAGGAGGCGCACATGGCCAGGGGCGGCACCGCCAGCAGTTGGTAGTGAGCCCACTTGGTGGGCCAGATCAGCAGGAAGGCCACGGATACCAACGCCCACGTGAACCAGACGGGTTGTCGCGCAGCGGTCCGGGGCAGTCCCAGCACTGCGAAGAGCAGAAAGGCGCGATCAAGAATCGATCCGAATCGGAACAACGACGCGTGGTAGTCGTCGTGCGAGAGGTGTCCCATGAGAGCGAGTGGGTGCCACCAGGGGGCGGGGTGTTCGGTTGCGAACTGGCGATGAAAGGCGAGCGTCTGGGTAATGAGTGCCCAGGGCTGGTTCCAGAGTCCGGGGTGGGCCGCGACGAACGAGGCCGCGCCGACCGCCACGAAGGCGACGACCGGGCCCGCTCGCCGCGCGCGCACGAGGAGAAAGGGCAGAAGAAAAATGGCGGGGAGTCCGTACATGTATTTTGATGCGGCGGCGAGTCCGAGAGCGGCCGCCGAGAGAAGAAGGGGCAGCCAACGGAGTTCCGGGTCTCGGTTCGGCGCCGGGCTCTTCCATGCGAGACTGAAGAGCACCGTGGCCCATACCGCGAAGAAACCAGCGGCGGCTTCGAGCAGAACTTCGGCCGTGTAACGGGTGTGGTAGCTCTGTACGGCCATCCATAACCCCGCCCCGGGCTGCAGGAG
>JAZAOF010000020.1:0-5348 GCA_036228265.1 Myxococcota bacterium
AAAGATCGACGCCTCGATTGGGGAGTTGGAGGAGATCCCCGAGGGCCGTGTGCTGGTCCAGGGAGAAGCGGGTCAGTGCGACGCCGGACGCTTCCGGGTCTTTGACGAGATCGTGGAGCGCCAATCGCCCACTCCCCTCGAAGCGGTGCCGGAGCCCCGGGTCGAGGATCACCTGGGTTACATCTACACCTCCGGGACAACGGGGCTGCCGAAGGCGGCCGTCATTGCCAACAAGCGAGTCCTCCTTCCGGGTCTCGTGATGGCGCGCGGGGTCCTGGGGTTGCGCAAGGACGATGTCGTCTATGTCACGACGCCGCTCTACCACAGCGTGGGGATGTTCATTGGCTGGGGTTCGACACTTGTTTCGGGGTCCGCGCTGGCCGTTCGGAGGCGTTTTTCGGCTTCGCGATTCTGGGAGGACGTGACGAAATTCGATGTCTCGGTCTTCGTCTACATCGGAGAACTCTGCCGTTATCTCCTCAATCAGCCTCGGCGAGAGGGAGAGCGAGGTCATCGCATTCGCCTTGCCGCCGGCAACGGGCTGCGTCCCGACATCTGGGAGGAATTCCAGGGACGTTTCGGCATCCCCTTGATTCGCGAGTACTACGGCGCCACCGAGGGAAACAACATGCTCATCAACCTCGCCGGTCGCCCCGGTATGGTGGGGCGCTTGATGATGGGGGCTCGGCTCTTGCGCTGCGATCCCGAGACCGGGGAGCCTCGGCGCAATGCCCAGGGTTTTTGCGAAAGCGCGAGGGAAGGCGAAGTCGGTCTCTACGTGGCTCCGAACAGCAAGATCTCTCCTTTCGACGGGTACGCGGACAAGGAGGCGACCCGCAAAAAGATCCTCTCGGACGTCTTCGAGAAGGGGGATTCCTGGTTCAACTCGGGCGACCTGATGACGCTGCACGATGACAAATGGGTCGCTTTTGCCGACCGCGTGGGCGACACGTTTCGTTGGAAGGCGGAGAACGTTTCGACGACCGAGGTGGGCGAGATCCTGAACGGCGCTCCCGGTGTGCTCGAGACGAACGTCTACGGCGTCGAGGTTCCTGGTGCGGACGGACGGGCCGGAATGGCGAGCGTGCACGTCGGAGAAGGCTTTTCGATCGAGGATTTCGGAAGGTTCGCCGTCGAGAATCTCGCCTCCTACCAGAGGCCGGTATTCGTCCGCTTGCAGACCGAGATGGAACTCACGGTGACTCTCAAGCACCAGAAGGTGGGCTATCGGCGCGACGGATACGATCCTTCGAAAGTTGGCGATCCCCTCTACCTTCTCGAGGGCGACGCGTACACGAAACTCGATGGCGAAGTTTTCGAGCAACTCAAGGATGGGCGCCGAGTCATCCGGTAGGAGTAGGCAGGAGGCAACGATGCGATCCCCGGATCTCGACCCTGAACTCGCGAAAGGTCTTCTCGAGGCCCTGGCCCAGTGGGACCAGAGCGAAACGGTGGCCTTTTCCCATGAGTACATGAAGCGAGGAGACGCCGAGGCGCTCCAATCCTGGGATGATCTCGGAATGTCGAGCCCCGTGATCCCCGGGATGCTGGAGGACCGTTACCTCAGCCCTTCGCCGGACCTGGCCTACTTGAAGACACTTCCCGACGCGACCCTCGGTCGGGAATTTGAGCGGTATTTCACCGCTGCGGGTCTCAATGTCGACATGGTCCGCGAATCGGCTTTTATCGAGGCCCACAAGCGCCGCGGGGAAGACGTCGGTTACGTGGCCGAGCGGGGCTATCAACTTCACGATCTCTTTCATGTGCTCACCGGCTACGACACTTCGCCCCTGGGAGAAATCCGGGTCGTCAGTTTTACGGTGGCCCAGACGCCTGCTCCCTACCCGGCGCTGACGATCGCAATGCGCCTTCTCCAATCTTCTCTCTACCGCCCCGAACTTCTGCCCCTTCTTCTTGACGCGACCGCCGAAGGCTGGGCTCTTGGGCGGCGAGCAAAGCCGCTCATCTCCGTCCACTGGGAAGATTTTTGGGAGCGACCGCTCCTGGAACTGCGTCGCGAATTCGATCTTGCCTAGGAGTTGCTTGTTCGTTTCTTTGCGAGCGCAACACCTTCCAGGGTGGAGCCAGTCGTTCCGAGGTTGCCGTCTGGGGCAAGAATCCAAAAACGGACTCTCCTCGCGCCGTGAACGTTTTTTGAAAGAAGTAGATTCGCTGTACACTTGAGGGGCCCGCGACTTCACGCCAGAGTGGTCGTTCGTTTTTCAGGAGAGATTGGAATGAAATGCGGGTCCCTTGTAAAGAAGGCGGCGGTCGCCATCGCGATCGTCCTGCTTGGGCTTTCGTTGGGGGCTTCCTCGTCCCGCGCGGAAGCTTCAGCCACGTGCGGCGAAGGGCGTTATCGAATTGATGCGGGTGCTTCTCCAGAGCGCCTGTCGGCGCGATTGCGCAGGGGGCCAGTAGCCCGAGACGAGGCCCCTTCGGAGTTGGCCCAGATTCTCCTCTCCGATGCGGACGGGAACCCCCGCACCATCCGAATCGGAGACGGCACCGTGACGGTGGAAGGGGCTTGCGACGAACGGCCGGTGCGCTTGCGGTCGGGACAACGTGGGATTCGCGTCAAGGCGCGCTGGCGACAGTGCGAGGAACTTCCGGGGCGCGTCACGCTTCGAGGGCGAATTGACAAGGGGTGCGGTTTTCTGAGGGGATCTTTTTTCTCCCGGGGTCTTCGAGAGCGAGTTCGCTTCCAGGCCGATCGGATACCCGATTGCGGCGATGGTGTCGTGGACCGGGGCGAAGCCTGCGACGCGGGAAATTCCGACGTCATGGGGTGTTGCGCAGAGACGTGTACGGGAATCGATGTGCCCGCATGCCAGCGCCTCCCCGATTGCGGTGGCGAGGAGGGGGGCACCTGCGGTCGCCGGGAATTCTGTGATCTCGAACCCGGGCGTTGCGGCGAAGTCGATGCCCCGGGCTTCTGTGAAGATCGTCCCCGGCACTGTACGCGCGAATATCGCCCGGTGTGCGGCTGTGACGGGAAGACCTATGCCAACGATTGCGAACGTCGCCGGGCCCGGGTGGCCAAGGATCGCGACGGGATCTGTGGTGCAGCGGCCTGCGGTATCGATCTGCCGGGGGCCTTCATCCCCGGCTGCCCGGAAGGCGAGCGTTGTGATCCCCCGATGGGTACGTGCCGCATCGCGGACGCCGTCGGAACCTGCGCGATCATTCCGGAACTGTGTCCCGAGGTCATGGATCCCGTATGTGGCTGTGACGGGGTGACCTATTCGAACGATTGCGAACGGCTCCGGGCCGGCGTGGGCAAGGACCGGGCCGGAGAATGCGAAGCCCCGCAGTCTTGCGGAGGATTCATGTGGCCTCCGGCTCCGCCCTGTGGCGAAGGACAGCGATGCGACCAGGTGCCGGGATTGTGCAATGTCCCCGATGTGGGCGGAACCTGCACCGAGGTGCCGGAGGTGTGCCCCCGGCTTATGGCCCCGGTCTGCGGTTGCAACGGCGTGACCTACGCCAATGATTGCGAACGGATTCGGGCCGGTGCCGCCAAGGACCGCGATGGAGAATGCGAAACTCCGCAGTCTTGCGGAGGATTCACTTTTCCGCCGTCACCGCTCTGCCGGGAGGGACAGCGCTGTGATCCCATCCCGGGAACGTGCAATATCGCCGACGTGGGAGGGACCTGCGCCGAACTTTCAGAGGTGTGCCCCCAGGTCACGGAACCGGTCTGCGGTTGTGACGGCGTGACCTACGCCAACGATTGTGAACGACTCCGCTCCCGTGTGGCCAAGCATCGCGATGGTGTTTGCGACCTTCCTTGCGAAGCCAACGAGGAGTGTGGGGGCGGATTTTTCTGCCAGCGAGCGTTGGGCGAGTGCGGGGGAGCGGGTGTCTGTCGAGTGTCGTTCCAGATGTGCACGATGGAGTATGAACCCGTGTGCGGTTGTGACGGGCGTACCTACAGCAATGCCTGCGTCGCTCAGAGCCAGGGGGCGTCCGTGGCCGCGACCGGGGAGTGTCCCTAGCATACCGCCGAAGACGGAGTGACCCGCAAGCGGGAGAGGGGCGAGAGTCATCGGTATGCAGGTTGGAATCCGAATCGAGGGGCCCGCTTCCGGCGGCCGGGACTATTTCGAAGCCATGCTCGAGTACGCCTGCGAAGCCGAGAAACTGGGCATCGACCAGGCCTGGAGCGCCGAAGCTTGGGGCATGGACGCGATTTCACCGCTGGCCTTCCTGGCGGCGCGCACCCAGAAGATGAAACTCGGCACCGGCATCATGCAGGTCTGTGCGCGCACGGCCGCGAGTACAGCGATGACGGCGCTTTCGATGCAGACCGTGAGCGACGGTCGGTTTCTTCTCGGGCTTGGAAATTCTGGGCCCCAGGTCGTGGAAGGGCTCCACGGCGAACCTTTCGATCGTCCCCTCATCCGAATGCGCGAGACGATCGAGGTCATCCGCATGGCCTGTCGCGGCGAGAAGCTCGTCTACGAGGGGCGATCCGTGGTGTTGCCCCGACCGGGAGGCCAGGGCAAGGCGTTGCGACTGGCCCAGCCACCGACGGAGGTTCCGATCTATCTCGCCACGCTCGCTCCCCGGGCGCTCGAGATGACGGGGGCCCTTGCCGACGGATGGCTCGGTACGTGCTTTTCGCCCGATGCGGCCGAGGCGCACCTCGCCCACTTGCGAAAAGGGGCGGAGCGCGCGGGTCGGCGTCTCGAGGACATTCGGCTTGGCGTGGATGTCGTGGTGGGCTTCGCGGACGACCCCACCCCCCTGGTCCGCGCTCGAAAGCCCATGTTCGCCTTCCAGATGTCGGCGATGGGTTCGCCGACGACGAATTTCTACAACGACGCCTTCGCACGGGGAGGGTTCGAAGAGCCCTGTGAGAAGGTCCGGGATCTCTGGCTGGCCGGGGATCGCGCCGGCGCGATCGACGCGGTCCCGGACGAGATGGTTCTGGCGACGACGCTGATCGGGGACGAGGCGAGGGTGCGAGAAAGAATCCGCCTCTACCGCCAGTGCGGAATCACCGAACTGAACTTCAGCCCGGTGGGGGAGACGAGTACGGAGCGTCTCGATACGCTGGCTCGGGCCATCGACTGCGTCCGCGCGGAAGCCCCCTGAAGACTGCGAACCGGACCCGCGTCCGCCGTGAGGGATGGCTCTAGTAGGGCGAAGTTTCTAGACCCAACTCTCCCTTCGCGAGTTCGACGTAGTTGCGATCGTCGAACACCATGTGCGCGCAACCCACGCAGATGTCCCGGAAGCAGCGTTGGAGTCGGCTGGGATTTCGGATTCCGACGCTGCCGGAGCATTCCCAGGCGAAGGTCACGGCGGCCTTGGCGACCCGGGTGACGTAGGTGGCCGCCGCC
>JAZAOF010000021.1:0-13181 GCA_036228265.1 Myxococcota bacterium
CTCTTCCATGAATTCCCACGCGGGAACCAGGCCTTCGGACTTGAACCCGATGTCGACCTGGACGTAGTCCTCGTCGATCGAGAGGACGGTGCCTGACGCGACCTCTCCTTCCTTCACGGCCTTCGGCCCCTGGCTGAAGAGTTCCGCGAAAGTGGTTTCGGGTTGGGTTGCAGTTTCTGATGTTTCGGTCATGGATGGTTCTGTGATCTCCTGGATCGGACCGGCTCTTGGCCGGTCATGATTTCCGGGTTTTCGCCCCCGGATCGGGCGGTTTCACACTTGGGCGCGCTCTCGCGAGCCCGAAGAATCGATCCCCCCGAGTATGGCACGGGCAGAGTCCAGCAACCTTTCCTGGCGCTCGCAATCCCGGCTTTCGATCGCCTCGGCCAACTCGTCCAGGCAGCGCCGGAACGACTCCAAGGGGACCCGGAGAAAATCGCGGTTGGCCGAGAGAATGCCACTCCACAGGCCCGCCTCGCCTCCGGCAATCCGCGTAAAATCCGCGAAACCGGGGCCCACCAGCGCTGCGGCACCCCCAGGGGCATCCGAGAGGCCCGCTGCGAATGCGAACGCCACCAGGTGCGGCAGGTGACTGACCCAGGCGACCTGCTCGTCGTGCTCCTCGGGACTCCTCTCGATGACCTTGCAGCCCAGCCCCTCCCAGAACTCCGACACCCGGGACTTGGCTTCCGGGGGAGTCGCCTCCGAGGGGGTGACCACGCAACTGGCTCCCTCGAAAAGATCGGCTCGGGCGTAGCTCGCGCCTTTTTCGTGCCCCCCGGCCATCGGGTGCGCGCCCACGAAGTGCCGTCCCGCCGGCAGAAGCCCGGGGAGATCTCGGCACGGCGGGATCTTCACGCTGCCGAGATCCGTGAGGAGCGCCCCCGGCGCCAGGTGCGGTGCCGCCTCCTGCACCAGCCCCGGCATCGCCTCGATGGGACTCGCCAGCACGACCAGGTCTGCGCCATCGACGACCTCGGACACCGTCCCCGCCCGGTCGATCATCCCCGTGCGGACCGCCTCGCGAAGCGGTTCTTGGCTGCGGCTGGCCGCGGCGATCTCGTCCGCAAGCCCCCGCTCCCGGGCTGCCCGCGCCACGGATCCTCCGAGAAGCCCGAAGCCCAGGATCGCCAGCCGATGGACACCCACCGAAGACCGCGTCATCGCGGGCCTCCAGACCAGGCCGCCAGGCACTTCACCAACCGGGCATTCTCCTCCGCCGTTCCAACACTCACGCGAATGCAGTCGGGCAGTCCAAATCCGTCCATCGGTCGCACGATGACCCCTTCCTCGAGAAGCGGCTGGTAGACCGGGCTCCCGACGCGGACGAGGATGAAGTTCGCGTCGCTCGGCCAGACCTCGAATCCCAGCGCCTGCAATTCTCGCGACAGGAATTCCCGCCCCTCGGCATTGCACCGGAGAGTCTCCTCAAGGTGCTCGACGTCATCGAGGGCCGCCAACGCCGCGACCTCGGCCAACCGATTGACGTTGAACGGGTGGCGCGCTCGCTGCAGGTAATCCGCGAGTTCGAGATCCGCTACCCCGTATCCGACGCGCAGACCCGCCAGGCCAAACACCTTCGAGAAGGTTCGCATCACGAGGGTGCCCGGGCGCTTTGCGACCCAGGCCAGCGCGTCCGGAAAGTCTTTGCGCTGTGCAAACTCGAAGTACGCCTCATCGATGGCCACGACCACGTCCTCTGGAACCGACGCCATGAAGGACTCAAAAGCCTCGCCGCCCACGCTTGTTCCCGTCGGGTTGTTTGGATTGCAGAGAATCACGAGCTTGGTCGAATCACCGATCGCGGCCGCCATCGCGGGCAGATCGTGAACGAAGTCGTCGTCCAGGGGAACCGGAACCGGGGTCGCCCCCATACCCTGGGTGACGATCGGGTACATCGCGAACGAGGGCCAGCCATACACCACCTCGTCGCCTGGTGAAAGCAATACCTTCGCAAGCAGTTCCAGGATCTCGTCCGCCCCGCAACCGAAGACCAGCTGTTCGTCGCGAACGGCGAGGTCCGCGGCCAACCGTGCCCGCAGGTCGTGAGAGGCGCCGTCGGGATACCGGTTCACGTCGCCGACGACCGCTCGAATGGCTTCGACCGCGCGCGGGGAGGGTCCCCGGGGATTTTCGTTCGACGCCATCTTGATCGAACCCTCGAGCCCGAGTTCGCGTTCGAGTTCTTCGATCGGCTTGCCGGGCTCGTAGGGCTTGAGCTCGAGAATGGAAGGGTTCACACGTTGCCGCAGGCTCATCGCGCGACCCCGCCCGGAGCCGGGTCCTGCCGAGTCCGCGGAAAAGAGCCGAGGAGCTTACTCGAGTGCGCGACGGAGCCGGCTTCGTCCAGTGCCGCCTGCACCGAGGCCTCCGTGACGTGCCCTTCCATGTCCACGAAAAAGAGATACTCCCAGGGCTTGCCCTTGATCGGGCGCGACTGGATCGAACTGAGGTTGACGCCATTGCGCGCGAACGGCTCCAGCAAGCGATACAGCGCCCCGGATTGGTCCCGGTGAATCGTGAACACGGCGGCCGTCAGGTCGTTTCCGCTGGGGGCCGGCGCTTCGTGGCCGACGACCACGAACCGCGTGCTGTTGCGACGCGAGTCCTCGATCCCGGTCTCCACCATCTTCAGCCCGTAGGCCTCCGCCGCAACCTCGCTCCCAATCGCTGCGATGCGACCGTCTTCCCCGGCGAGTTCGGCGGCCGCGGTCGTGCTCGACGTCTCGCGCAGCGGTATGCCCGGCAAACGGCTGGCCAGCCATCCGCCGCACTGCGCCAGGGGCTGAGGGTGCGACGCCACGGTCTCAATCGCCTCCAGTTCGCCGGATTGCGACATCAGGTTCTGGCGAATCTCGAGAACCAGCTCCGCGCAGATTGCCAACTCCGACTCCACGAGCGCATCGAGGCTGGTGGTGACGACCCCCTCGCTCGCGTTTTCGATGGGGACCACGCCAAAATGGGACTCGCCTCGCTCCGTCACCTCGAACACGTCTCCCATGGAGTGAACGGGAATCAACTCGACCATTCCGCCAAATTGCTTGACCGCCGCTTCGTGACTGAAGGTTCCCAGGGGTCCGAGAAACGCCACGCGGACAATCTCCTCGAGCGAGCGGGTTGCGGAGATCACCTCTCGAAAGACGTGGGGAAGTCCCGCACTCGGAAATGGACCGGGATTCAGTTCGACCAGCCTCGCCACGAGGTCGCGCTCGCGCCCGGCGACGTAGACCGGCGAATCACCCCGGTTCTTGAGCGCCCCGACTTCACTGACCAGCGCCGCTCGACGGTTGAGCGCCCCCAACAACTCCCGGTCGACCTCGTCGATCTTCTCTCGCAAGTCACCCAGTTCGGCGTCGATCGAACGCAGCTCCGGAGATTTCTGGGAGGATTTCTGTGACTTGGCCATCGTTTGAAAAATCCTGAGGCTGTCCCGTGATCGAGGTCGAGGAGTCGATTTCCCCTGCCCATTGCGCGTCGCGCCGGTCTTCGGGCCGGAAACTCGGCGCCGCAATCGGCTAACCCCTTGAAAAAGCTGGGGCATTGTAGGGGAAGCCACTTCCAGCCGCAATCGCGTCCAGCGAAGAATACTTTGCAATCGCAAGGGGTTGGAGGCATTTCCTTCAGGCGCGCCCCAAAGCCTTCCCTGCTAGGCGAAACGACGTTCTATATCGGTCCCCGGGGATCTCTTGGCATTGAGGCACCGGGATCCGACTGCCATGATCTAGGCATGGGGATGCTCGTCGGATTGACCGGTGGAATCGGCTCGGGCAAGAGCACCGTCGCGGGCCAGTTGGTGGCGCTCGGCGCGGTATTGGTCGACGCCGATGCGATCGTCCACGAACTGCAGGCCCCCGGACAACCGGTATTCGAGGCCATTGTCGAGGAGTTCGGCGCGGGCGTCGTGACGCCCGAAGGCACCCTCGACCGGCCGGCCCTCGGCACCCTCGTCTTCGGCGATGAATCGGCGCGCCAACGGCTCGGGCAGCTCACCCATGGCCCCGTGATCGCCGAAATGGCGAATCGTGCCCGGAACGCACTCGACTCGGGCGTTCTGCTGGTCGTTCTCGATGTCCCCCTTCTCTTCGAGGGGAGGGCCGCCGGGCGCGGGTCGAGCGCGGCGATCGCCTACGAGCAGACGGTCCTCGTCTGGGTCCCTCCGGAGGTCCAGTTGGAACGGACCGTGGCCCGCGATGGATGCACGGCCGACGAAGCCTCCAAGCGCATCGCCGCACAACTCCCCATCGACTCGAAACGGGAGCTGGCCGACCACGTCATCGACAATTCGGGCCGTCCCGAGGAAACGAGCCGCCCGGTCAAGGATCTCTACGCGACGCTCACACGCACCGCCGCGCGCTGAATCCGAAACCGAGGGCTAGGAGCGCAATGGCTCCTTGAGTTCGGCCACAAACGCCGATACGTCTGCGACCGCAGCGGCGCCATCCGGCGCGCGCTCGACCCGCTCCACGATCGCACTCCCCACGACCACGCCATCGGCGTAGGCGCCGATCTCCCGCGCGTGCTCGGGGGACGAAACGCCAAAACCGACACAAACCGGGATATCGCCATTCGCCTTCGCAGCACGTACCCCGTCCTCGATGCCCCCCGCCAGCGAAGTGCGCGTGCCAGTTACACCGGTGAGCGATACGTAATACAGAAAGCCTCGCGTTTTTTCGGCGAGCAATCGAAATCGTTCTGGCGTCGTTGTGGGCGAAGCGAGCAAGACGGGGTCGACCCCTGCAGCCGACGAGGCCGAATACAATTCATTCCCCTCCTCCGGCGGGAGGTCCGGAACGATGATCCCGTCGACTCCGACCTGCGATGCCGCCTCGGAAAAATTGACCGCCCCCATTGCAAAGATCGGGTTCACATACCCCATCAGCAGCAACGGCACCTCGACCCGATCGCGAAGTCTCGACACCAACTCGAGAACCTGGCGAAGGCTCGTCCCCCGGGAGAGGGCCCGCTCGCTCGCGCGCTGGATCACGGGCCCCTCGGCGATCGGGTCCGAAAACGGAACTCCAATCTCGATCAGGTCGGCGCCCGCGTCTTCGAGGGCCAGGACGAGGGCCTCGGTGGTCTCCAGGTCGGGATCCCCAGCCGTAACAAACGGGATGAGCGCGCTCTCCCCCCGCGCTCGAAGCGCCTTGAAGCGCTGGGTAATCCGACTCAACGCAAGTCCCCTTCGCGTTCGGCGAGAATTCTTCGCACCTCGGATACATCCTTGTCCCCGCGACCGGAAAGGTTAAGAACGACGATCCGGTCCTTTCCCAGGGTCGGGGCCAGTTTTCGCACATGCGCCACAGCGTGCGCGGTTTCCAGGGCGGGAATGATCCCCTCCATCTGGGACAAGTAGACAAAAGCGTCGAGAGCCTCCTCGTCATTCGCCACTTCGTAGGTCGCGCGACCGACTTCCTTCATGTGCGCGTGCTCCGGCCCCACTCCCGGGTAGTCGAGCCCTGCGGAAATCGAGTGCGCGGGAAAGATCTGACCGTCGTCGTCCGACAGGACGAAGGTTCTCTGACCGTGAAGCACGCCCGGCGTACCCGCCACGAGGGTTGCCCCGTGACGACTCGAGTGAATCCCCTCCCCTCCCGGTTCGACGCCCACAAACGCCACGTCGTCGTCCTCCACGAAGGGATGAAACAACCCCATCGCGTTGGACCCACCGCCGACACACGCCACCAGGACATCGGGCAACCGACCCTCGACTTCCAGGATCTGTTCCCGGGCCTCGAGCCCAATCACGCGCTGAAAATTACGAACGATCGTGGGATAGGGATGCGGTCCCATCACGGAACCGATGCAGTAGTAGGTCGTCCGGACATTCGTGACCCAATCCCGCAGCGCCTCGTTGGTGGCGTCCTTCAGCGTTTTGGAGCCCGATTCAACGGAGTGGACCTTGGCCCCGAGGAGCTCCATGCGGAAGACGTTCAGCGCCTGGCGGCGGACGTCCTCGGCCCCCATGAAGACCTCGCACTCCAACCCCAGTAGCGCACACGCGGTCGCGGTGGCGGTGCCATGCTGTCCTGCCCCGGTTTCGGCGATGACCCGCGACTTCCCCATCCGGGCCGCGAGCAGCACCTGGCCCAGGACATTGTTGATCTTGTGCGCACCCGTGTGGGCCAGGTCTTCCCTCTTGAGGTAGATCTTCGCCCCACCCAGGTCGGCCGTCATGCGCCCCGCAAACGTAAGCGGTGTCGGACGACCCGCGTAGCGCAACAGGAGTTCGTCCAACTCCTCCTGAAACGCGCGACTCCCTCCAATTCGCCCGTAGGCTTCCGCGAGTTCGTCCAACGCGGAAATCAGGGTCTCCGGAACGAAGCGCCCCCCGAACTCCCCGAAGCGTCCGTGCTCATCGGCTTCCGACTTCATGCCCTCACTCCGCGCCGCGCACCGCCTCGACGAAGGCCCGCATCCGTTGGGCATCCTTGCGGTGCATCTCGCCTTCGACTCCCGTCGCGACGTCGACACCCCAGGGCGGCAAATCCCCCACCGCCTGCAGCGCCTCGCCGACATTCTCCGGATTCAGCCCTCCAGCCAGGATCACGTCCAAACCCATCTCGATCAGCGCGGCGGCCTCCGACCACTCCCAGACCTGGCCCGTACCCGCTCCCTCGTGGGGATGGTCCAGGAGCAACAAGGCTCCTGGGTAGGACTCCGCCGTCGCGACGTCCGCCCCGCGCAACGCCTTGATCACGGGCAAATCCACCGCCTCGACTTCCTCTTCCGTTTCGTTTCCATGGAGTTGAACCCGCTCAAAATCGACGCGACGAAGAACGCGATCCACGTCTTCCCACTCCGGATCCGCAAACACCGCAACCCGCTCGACGGGCTCCGAAGCGATCGCCTCGCAAATGGATTCCGCCGTCCGCAAATCGACGCAGCGCGGTGAGGACGCAACGAAATTCAACCCCACCAGGTCGACCCCCGCATCCACGGCGGCTCTCGCATCGTCCGCCTCGCGAATGCCACAGATCTTGATCCGAACGCTTCCGCTCACTGCGCCCTCCGAAGCCGATCCAGGGCCATTCCCAGATCCGGCTCCCGCATCAGGGACTCTCCCACAAGAAAGGCTCGAGCGCCCGCGCCGAACAGCCTATCCACGTCCTGTCTCGTGTGAATCCCGCTCTCCGCCACCAGGAAGACGCCTTCTCGATCGGCCACGGCGGCCCCCAGGCGCTCGGTCGTGGCGAGGTCCACCTCGAAGGTGGCGAGGTTCCGATTGTTCACGCCGATCCACTCCGCTCCCGAGGCGAGCGCTCGCTCCATCTCCGTTTCATCGTGGACTTCGACCATGGCATCGAGTTCCCGATCGGCCGCGTAGCCCTGCAAATCAACCAGTTCTTCATCCGTGAGCGCGGCCACGATCAGGAGCACGGCATCGGCCCCCGAATACCGGGACTCGTCGACCTGGTATCGGTCGACGATAAAATCCTTGCGCAGCAGGGGAAGCGAAACCTGCTCCCGAACCCGTCCGATAAAATCGAGGTGCCCTCCAAAGAAACGCTCGTCCGTCAGAACGGAAAGCGCCGCTGCACCGCCCTCCACGTAGGCCTTCGCGCATTCCACCGGGTCGAAATCGCGGCGAATCTCGCCGCGACTCGGTGATCGCTTTTTCAATTCCGCGATCACCGCCGGAGCCGGTGCGGCTTCCAGGGTGCGGCGAAAGCCGCGGGTAGGCTCCGTCCGAGCCTCGGCCCGAGCCGCCATCTCGGAAGCGGAAATTCGACGCCGTGCATCCTCCACTTCGTGCCGCTTGTGCTCCAGGATGTCGTCGAGGATCGTCATGAACCCTGTTCGCCAAAGCGCCGGTTGGAGGCCGCGACCAGGGCCTCCAGCCGATCGCGAGCTGCGCCACTGTCGATACTTCGCCCGGCCGCCACGACGCCTTCCCCCAGGTCCGCGCACTTCCCGGCGATCCACAAAGCGGCGCCGGCATTGAGGAGAACGACATCGCGCCGCGGCCCTTGCTTCCCCTCCAGGATCTCGCGCAGCAACACCGCATTGGTCGATGCGTCGCCGCCCTCGAGATCGGCCAGGGAGGCCGACGCGACCCCCTGCTCCGAGGGATCGACGACGAGACGCGTCAACTCCCCTTCCTGAAGACGGACGGCGTCGCTCGGAGCCGTCACCGTGAGTTCGTCGAGGCCATCCCGGCCGTGCACCACCAGGGCCGACTCCGTGCCGAGAGCGCGGAGCGCCTCCGCCACCGGTTGCAGCAGGTCCGCGGAATAGACACCGACCACCTGGCACCGAACCCCCAGCGGGTTGAGCAACGGTCCCAACCCGTTCATGAGGGTGCGAATCCCGAGTTCGCTTCGAACCGGGGCCAGGTGTCGCATGGCCGGATGCGCCGTCCGTGCAAAGAGCGGAGCGATTCCCACCTCGGCCAGGAGCGCAGCGCCTTGCGCGATCGGAAGATCGATACAAACCCCGAGCGCTTCGAAGACGTCGAAACTGCCGCTGCGGCTGCTCGCGGCGCGGTTTCCATGCTTCGCTACCGGAACCCCCGCTCCGGCTACTACGAAAGCGGCTGTCGTCGAGATATTGAACGTCGACAACCCCGAGCCCCCGGTTCCGCACGTGTCGATGGCCCCGGGCACGCCGGCCTCGGCCCGTTGCGCTCGCGCCCGCAGGGCCTTCGCGGCGGCCACCAGGTCGGCGGACGATTCCCCGCGCATGCGCAACGCCACCAACAGGGCCGCACTCTGCGCCGCCGTGGCCTCGCCATCCATGATCTCACCGAAGGCCGATTCGAGTGCGCCCTCGGCCAGCGACCGCCCGGCCACCAACTCTTTCACGACCGCCTGGATCGTCATGGCCGATTTCTCGCCTGGCGGCACGTCTCCAGGAAGTTGCCGAGGAGCGACTTTCCTTCCACGGTAAGGATCGACTCCGGGTGAAACTGCACGCCTTCCACGGGCCGACTGCGATGCCGCACGCCCATGATTTCTCCATCGTCGGTGCGCGCGCTCACTTCGAGAACCGCCGGGCACGATTCGCGATCGATCACCAGCGAGTGGTAACGCGTCGCCTCAAAGCCCTCGGGAAGCCCCCGAAACAAGCCACGGTCATCGTGCAAAATCGGAGACGTCTTCCCGTGCATGATCGTGCGCGCGGATACGACTGCGCCCCCAAAAGCGATCCCGATCGCCTGGTGACCGAGACAAACACCGAGTACCGGAATGCCTGCTTCGGACGCCTGCTGCACCAGGCGGACCGAATTCCCCGCATCCTCCGGGCGACCCGGACCGGGGGAAATCACCACCCCTTCCGGCCCCGCCTCCAGAATCTCCTCGGGGGTGCCCACATCGCTTCGAACCACGTCGGTCGACGCACCGAGTTCCCCCAGGTACTGAACCAGGTTGTACGTGAAGGAATCATAGTTATCGAGGATCAACAGGGACATCGCTTCAATCGTCCCTCTCGCGCGCCAGGTCGATGGCCTGGACCATCGCCCTCGACTTATTCACGCATTCCTTGAACTCGAGTTCCGGAACGGAGTCGGCCACGATCCCCGCGCCCGCCTGCAACCGGATTCGGTCGCCATGAACGACCATCGTGCGGATCGTGATCGCCATGTCCATGTTTCCCGAGTACCCGATGTACCCCACGCACCCCCCGTAGGGCCCGCGTCTGGCGTTTTCGAGTTCGTCGATAATCTCCATCGCCCGAACTTTCGGTGCGCCCGAGAGCGTCCCGGCGGGAAAGGTCGCGCGCAACACGTCGAGCCAATCCAACCCCTTTCGGAGTCGCGCCTGCACGTTCGAAACGATGTGCATCACGTGAGAGTAATGCTCAATGGTGCCGAATTCGTCCACGACCACGGATCCTGTTTCCCCGACACGCCCGGCATCGTTGCGACCGAGGTCCACAAGCATCACGTGCTCCGATCTCTCCTTCGGATCGTTGCGGAGCTCCTCTTCCATCACGCGGTCATGCTCTGCGCTCTTTCCCCGGCGCCGCGTCCCTGCGATCGGACGCACGTCGACCCGTTCGCCCTCCAAGCGAACCAGGATCTCGGGAGACGCTCCGATCAGAACGGCGCCGCAGGTGCGGACGAAGACCAGGTACGGGCTCGGATCCACCCGGCGAAGCTCACGATAGATTTCGAAAGGCTCGACCTGCAACGGCAGCGTGAATGACTGCGAAAGGACCACCTGGAAGATGTCGCCGGCTCGAATGTATTCCTTCGCGCGTTCGACGATCGAGAGATAATCCTCCCGGGTCATCGAATGTTCGACCTCCATGGGTTCGCTGACATCGCTTCGCGAGTCGCGCCGCGGCAGGGGTTCTCGAAGCTTCTGGACGAACCGGTCAATCTCCGCGGACACCTCGCGGTAACAGGCTTCTGGGCTTCGCCCTTCCTCGATGTACGCATGCCGGACGATCAGAACCGTATGCTTGACGTTGTCGTAGACCGCAACGATCTCCGGAAAGACGAAGGCGATCTCCGGGAGGCCAAGGGGGTCGGGATTGTTATCCGGGATCTCCTCGACGAAGCGGACCCAGTCGTAGGCGATGTGGCCCACGGCCCCACCGATGAACCGAGGCAGATCGATGCTGTCGGGCAGAACCTGGCGGTAATCGCGCAACCGGGCTCGCAAGAAATCAAGGGGGTCCCCCTCGACCGTAACCCGCTGCGTCTCACCGTCCTCGCTCCACTCGACCTCCTGGCCCCGGGCACGAAAGAGACTCCGGGCCCCGGTCCCCATAAAACTGTACCGAGCCCACTTCTCCCCCCCCTGGACCGACTCCAGCAGAAAGCTGGATTCGCCATCATCCATCCGTTGAAACAAGGAGAGAGGCGTGTCGAAATCCGCCGAAATCTCTCGCGTGACGGGAATCCAATTCCCGGAGGCGGAGAGAGAGACAAACTCTTCGAGTGTGGGGCGGAGCACGGTGCGGTTCCAGTGGTCTCGGCAAACCCAAGCCGCCCGGCGGCGGGCCAGCGGCGCCCCCGGGAGTTCCCGGACGACAAGGCGTCGATGCAAAAAAGCCTGTAGTTCCCGGTTGTTACCAAAGCTTCCCCGGAAGGTCAAACCCGCCCGGGCGCGTTCCTAGTACCGGGACTGGACGTTTTCCGAGGTCGCTCCCGGAGCCAGCCCCCCAGCCCCGAAGCCCAGCCCGTCCCCCATTCCCAGCAGGGTCACCAGGAAGTCGAATTGGACGTCTCGCTCTCGGTCCTGGCGAACGCCGACGCCCACCCTCCAGCACTTGCACTTCGACGTGTAACTGATGCCCCCCGCATTGCGAAGGAGTTCCTCGTTCACGAGGCTAAAACTCATGCCGTAGGTCACCGCCCAACGGGGGCCCAGTCGAAGCTGGGTCGTGATATCCACCTGGCTGATGGGGTCCTGCGTGTCGTACCGACCCACCGTGCGTCCCGAGAAGAAGAGCGGCACGTCCCGCCGATACCGATAACCGACCCCCAGTGCCCCCCCTTGAAACCAGCGCCACCGGGGCAGGTCCACCTTGGCGTCGATGCGCCCCTGGGCGATCCGTCCCTTCACGGGATCAATTGAAAGGTTGAACCGGGTCTTTACGCCCTTGCGAGGAAGAGTTCGCCCGTCGAAATTGATCAGGGCGAACCGGGAGCGAGCCAGGTCATAGCCGGCTTCGACCGTGACGTCGGCCAGGAGATCCTCGGTCCCTTCGGGATTTCGGCTGTACACCCGGTTCACAGCGCCGACGGTGAGGAGATTCGCCTTCGCGATGCGGTCTGCGGGGTCCAGCACGATGCTTTCCGTATCGAGCTGACGCAACAAGGTCTGGGGCACGGATGTCGGCGGAATGAACACCGGGTTCCCCTCCTGGTTTCGCTTCTGGACATAGGTCCAATTGAGACGGGGTTCCACGATATGCGTGACCGCCCCGGCCAATGGAAGATCGACCTTTCCTGAAAAACGGGTCCGGAGATCCACCCGGGCCGTCGCCAGCCCCCGGCTTGCAAAATTCTGTTCTTCGGTGAAGTAGAGGGTCTGGTAGTACCCCACTTCGGGATACAGCTCGATCGCGTCGAAAAAGCGCAACGGGTATGCCTGGCGGGGATAAAGACTCAACCGACTCCCCCGGTCGGTCAGCGGCTCCCCGTCTTGAAGCACCCCGTCGAGTTCGGGACCCGCGGTGGTCAAGAGATTGTCCCGATTGGGATCCGGATTTGACACGGGGTGGTAGCGCGGCTCTCGCAGGTCCGGAGTGGCATCGACACCCGTATCCAGAAAACCGGTGCGCACCTCGGTTACCGGGGGCGTCAGGACATCCTGCGCCCGGCGCTCGGAGAAAAAGTAGATGTAATCGGTATCGAAGCTCGTCACGAGGCCGGGAATCCACGGATTCGAACCCGGGAGCAGATCGAGATCGACCTCCGGGAGCCGTTGCAAAAGAAAGGGGTCGCGGTCGATGTCGTCGGCCGTCTGGAGATCGTCCGCCCAGAGGGCCGACGCCGAAACCCCGAGCCGACCATCCTGCAGGAAATGCCTGGAGGCGTATACCGTGGACTCCAGGTATCGAAAACTCCGGTAACGAGCCATGTCGTTGAAGTCCTCGGCGTACTGGTTGTCCGACACCAGCCGAACATCCGCCCGCACGTGCACCTCACCCGGTAGAAACTGGTCGTGCTCCCATCCCGCGGCCCATCGATTGGGCCCAAACGGAAGCCCGTCGTCGTCCGCCACTTCCTGGTCATGGATGAACGACCCGAAGAGCAACCCCTCCGAGCGAGAATCGATGGCGTATTCGATCTCCAGGCTGGGCTTGAAGCCGCGCTTGGTCAGGTAGGCTGGCGTGAACGTCACGTTCAGATCCTGGCGCGGGGCCCAGAAAATGGGGAGGGCCACTTCGAACCCGTTGGTGCCGCCAATCGCGAATTCGGGGAAGAGCAACCCGGTTTCGCGCTCTGTTTTCACTGGAAACATCAGCCAGGGGAACCAGATCGCCGGAACCCCGAACAACTCAACCGTCGTATTTCGGGTCGTCGCGTAGTCGCCCAGTTCGACATCCCCCTCGCCCACCTTCAGGCGCCAGGGGATCCGTCCGTCATCCGGACAGCGGCATGTCGTCATCGTGGCTTTTTCCACCGTCATCGATTCGACGCCGGTTTTTTCCAACCGCTCGGCCTGCAACTGGAACTGGTCTTGCCCGATATCGAAGTCGACACCGAACATCACTCCTTCGAGCGT
>JAZAOF010000022.1:0-6000 GCA_036228265.1 Myxococcota bacterium
AGCGGCGTCGAGAGCCATGGGCAGCGCGTCGGGGCTACTGGGGGTGCAAAAGGCGTGAACCCCCGGAGTCGACAGCGCAAAGTGAACACCGCGTTCCACTCCTTCGGGCGTGCGGAAGGGCTCGTACCAACTCGCGGTGTCGGGTTGGCGATCGGCCCAGGGTCGCCATGCCACCGTCTTGATGGCCATGACGCCGACGTCTCGTACGGCACACTCCTCGAGCAATGCCTCGGCGTCCGCCCGGTAGGCCGGATCCGCCCACACGCGCGGATAGATGGGGAACATCACGGTATCGAGGTCGTAGCGGCGGATGGCTTCGAGGTGAGCCCTCGGGGCGCCGAGATCGTGACCGGTAATTCCCACGAAGCGGGTGAGTCCGCGATCGCGCGCGGCGAGGATGACTTCAAAGGCCTCGTCGCGTCCGTCGAGATTTTCGATGCTCGTGACGCCGTGAGCCTGGTAGAGGTCGAGGCAGTCCACGTGCAGGCGCTCGAGGGTTTTTTCGAGTCGCTGCCAGGCCTTGTCCCGCTCGGTTTCGGCGGTCTTCCCCGCAACGAAGAGCCGGTCGCGCACGGCGGGGATGTGTGGCCCGATCGCCCGCTCGGCCCGGCCGTATCCTGGAGCGATATCGAGGTGATTGACCCCCCGGCCGAGGGCGTCAAGAAAAGTACTCTCGGCGCTCTCGGGCGTCGAAGTGAAAAAGACCGCCCCCCCGAGGATGGCGATGCTACTCGCGTGGTCGGTGCGTCCGAGTCGCCGGGTTTCCATGAGCCGGAGCATAGGCGAAGCCGAAGCCCTGGTCTCTGGCAATCGCGATTTCGGATCGATCCGGGATCGCGACCGTGCGGCTAGACCGCGACCTGGCGTTCGGGTCCGAAAGCCGGGCACTTGAGCGCCTCGCGCGGGATGTCTTCCGGCGAGAGAGGCTCCGCGATTTCGGCCTTGGTGGGGCCGACGCGCGCAGCGATCTTTGAGAGTTTTTCGACGTCGAAGCCGTATACCTTGGCGGCGTTCAGACCGACGAGTTGTTGGATTTCGTCGGGATCCATGCCAGCGAATGTAAGGCGCAGGTGTTCCCGGGTGAAGGGGTGCGATCCCTCGACATGAGGATAATCCGTGCCCCACATGATGCGGTCGACACCGATGGCCTCGCGAACCGCGCACTCCGAAGGTGGCAGGAAGCTCGCGCCGATATGGCACTGGCGGGCGAAATATTCGGAGGGTTTGAGCGACATGTTCGCGACGGTCGCGGCGCCGAAGAGGTACTCCGAGCACTGGTCGTTGGTCTTCATCCGATTGTAGAAGGTGTCGAGTTGCTCCAGGACTCCGGGAACCCACGACGCCCCCGTTTCCGTAAGAACGAACTGGAGATTCGGGTGACGCTCGAAGACGCCGCTGAACATCAGGTGCCAGAGCGATCGGTGGGCCCACCACGTGACCTCGAGCATGTACATGGCCAGCGATTGGGGCAGGAAGGTTCCGAAGTCGGGAGTCGCCCCCCCGCTGTGATGGTTGAGAGGCATTCCGAGTTCTTCGCAGACCGCGAAGATGGGTTCGTATTCGGGAGAATAGAGGGGATCGATTCCCGATCCGGGAGGAGCGCCGGGAAGGAGCACTCCGCCGGTGAGCCCATTTTCTCGGGCCCAACGGATCTCCTGGACCGACTCGTCGACAAAGGGGAGAAAGATCTGGACGATCCCGGCGCGTCGTCCCGGAAGTTCCTTGCAGAAATCGGCCAGCCAGCGGTTGTGGGCGCGGATGCCGGCCCAGCGCAGTGGGTGCCGGTCGCCGACTTCGGGCTCTCCGAATTCGCTCATCATGGTGGGAGCAAAGGGCGGGGAGGTGTTGGGAAAGATGACTTCGGCCACCACGCCATCGGCCTCGGTCTCGCGCGTGCGGCGCGCGGTGTCCCAATTGCGGTCGCCATCGATATCCGGGTCGCCATCGACGCCAATACTGCGGTTGCCCATCACCTGGCGAAGCGTCTGCGCGAATTGCTCGGACTCCTTCAACCAGTCCTGGTAGTTCGCCTGCCACTTTTTCTCCAGGTAGGGGCCGTAGCCTTCGGGGCTGGAGCCGGCATGGCTGTCGGAAGTGATCAGCAGGTAACGGTCGAGGTCGGCGAGGGAGTCAGGCATCGTATTCTTTCTGGCAGGCGCGTTTCGAGTCGAACGAGAGTATACCGTTTTCTCGAAATCAGAGCGTATTGAAACCCGGGATGAAGTTGCCTGCGTACGCTCCCCCATCGACGGGGAGATCAACACCGGTGCAGTGGAGACTCGCGTCGCTCGCGAAAAAACACACGGCATCGGCGATCCGTTCCAGGGGCGCTTCGCTCGGGATGGCGCGATTTTCGATATACGCCTGGCTCTCTTCCATGAAATTCATGAGCTTGGGAAACCAGGGGCCGTACATCTCGGGGTTGCCTCCGGCCGGGCACACCGTGTTGATGCGGATTCCGGCGCGGCCAAGTTCGAGGGCCGCCGCCTTGGCGAGCCCGCGCAAGGCCCACTTCGAAGTGCAGTAGGACGTGATTCCATTCATTCCGACCAGCGAGTCGAGAGAGCCCACGTTTACGATCGAGCCTCCGCCTTGTTCACGCATCGTGGAGAGGACGGCTCGTATCCCCAGGTAAGGCCCGATGGTGTTGACCTCGAGCACGTTCCGCAGCACGTCTGCGTCGGTGTTCTCGAGAGTCCCCAGGTGGAGCACCGCGGCGTTGTTCACGAGAATATCGACACGGCCGGTTTTCTCCGAGGCGCGAGAGACGATGGCGGACCATTCCTTTGTTTTCGTGACGTCGTGGGGAACGTAGGTGGCGTCCTGGCCGAGTTCCTCGGCGAGGGCCTCGCCTTCGGGGTGGCGAACGTCGCCGAAAAAAACGTGGGCTCCGCACTCGACGAAACGCCGCGCAATGGCGGCTCCGGTGCCGCGGGACGCACCGGTGACGATGGCGACCTTGCCTTCGAGATTCATGGTTGGCTCCTTGTTTCCGCATCCCGGTCGCGCGCACCCCGGCAGCGCGCGACAACGAGCACGACAGCGAGCGCGAAGGGGATCGCGAACGGAAGCATCAAAAGTGGTGGCCAGAAGATACTGCACGGAGAAGGGGTTCTGGCGACTCCCGGGGCGGGGACGAAATCGTCGCGAACGTGTAGGCTAGGGCGGAACGACTTTCGAAAGCCGCCATGCCCGACGACGCAACGCTCGACGACGGATCCACGCCCGGACAAAACGCGGAGTCTACGCGCCAGGCCTACTGGCGGGCGAACCTGAGGCTGATGGCGTTTCTGCTCACCGCCTGGTTCGCCGTCTCCTATGGCTGCGGAATCCTCCTGGTCGACTGGTTGGACCAGTTTCGCTTCGGCGGATTCAAGTTGGGGTTCTGGTTTTCCCAGCAGGGGGCCATCTACGTCTTCGTGATTCTCATCTTTGTCTACGTGTGGCGGATGAACCAAATCGACCGCGCCTTCGGCGTGGACGAGTAAGCCCGAGCCAGTCCGAGCCGAAGACCGATCCTCATGGAACTGCAAACCTGGACCTATCTCATCGTCGGTTTGACCTTCGCGCTCTACATCGGCATCGCGATCTGGTCACGCGTGCAGACAACGAAGGGCTTCTATGTAGCCGGCGGCGGCGTTTCGCCGCTGGCGAACGGAATGGCGACGGCCGCCGATTGGATGTCGGCGGCGTCTTTTATCTCCATGGCCGGACTCATCTCCTTCATCGGCCGGGATGGTGCCTACTACTTGATGGGCTGGACCGGGGGCTACGTGCTGCTGGCGTTGTTGCTCGCCCCCTACTTGCGAAAGTTCGGCCAATACACGGTGCCCGACTTTGTTGGAGAGCGTTACTACTCGGGCCAGGCGCGCCTGGTCGCGGTCATCTGCGCGATCTTCGTTTCGTTTACCTACGTGGCGGGACAGATGCGCGGAGTCGGGGTGGTCTTCTCTCGATTTCTCGACGTTGAGATCGAACTGGGCGTTGTCATCGGTATGGGGATCGTTTTCATCTACGCCGTCATGGGCGGGATGAAGGGCATCACCTACACCCAGGTCGCCCAATACTGCGTTTTGATTTTTGCTTTCCTGGTGCCCGCGATCTTCATTTCCCTGGCATTGACCGGGCATGTCCTACCCCAGGTCGGCTTTGGTTCGACCGTCCTCGACCCTTCCGGCGCCGACAGCGGAGTCTATCTGCTCGATAAACTCGATTCGATCCAACGGGAACTCGGGTTCTCTGAATACACGAATGGGACGAAGGAAACCATCGACGTTTTCTTCATCACGGCGGCGCTCATGGTGGGAACGGCTGGACTTCCCCACGTGATCATTCGCTTCTTCACCGTGCCCCGGGTACGCGATGCTCGTCTTTCCGCGGGCTACGCCCTGGTGTTCATCGCGTTGCTGTATACGACCGCCCCCGCCCTGGCCGCGTTCGCGCGAACCAACTTGATTGAAACCGTCCACGAATCGCCCTACGACGAACTCCCCTCGTGGTTCCACAACTGGGAGAACACGGGTCTCCTGGCCTGGGGCGACAAGAATGCAGACGGCAAGGTGCAGTACGCCCCGGGTGCGGCCTTCGACCCGGTGCCGGGGCAGACGACGGTGCGCCTGGTGAAAACGGGCGCCCGGGGCGATTCCGGAGAGCCTCTCTTCGCGAACCCGCTCTCCAAGAGTCGAAACGAACTCTACGTCGACCGGGACATCATGGTGCTGGCCAACCCCGAGATCGCCCAACTCCCCAACTGGGTGATTGCGTTGGTTGCGGCCGGGGGGCTGGCCGCGGCGCTTTCCACGGCGGCGGGTTTGCTTCTCGTAATCTCGGCGGCGGTCTCCCACGACCTGCTGAAAAATCTCCTGATGCCCGGGATCAGCGAGAAGCAGGAGCTTCTCTACGCGCGGATCGCCGCGGGAGCGGCTGTCTGTGTCGCGGGATACTTTGGGGTCAACCCGCCGGGCTTCGTCGCCCAGGTGGTGGCGTTCGCCTTTGGCCTGGCGGCGGCCTCGTTCTTCCCAGCCATCGTGCTCGGGATTTTCTCGAAGAGAATGAACCGCGAAGGCGCCATCACGGGGATGGTGGTCGGGATCGTGTTTACGGCCTCGTACATCATCTACTTCAAATTCGTGAACCCGGCGGCCAACAACGCGGAGCACTGGTGGTTCGGCATCTCGCCGGAGGGCATTGGTGCCTTGGGAATGCTCCTCAACTTCTTCGTTTCGCTTTCGATCGCGCGGTTTACTGCCCCCCCGCCGGCCACCGTGCAGGAACTCGTCGAAACGATTCGGATCCCGCGGAGTTCCGCCGAGGTTTGAGCCGAGTTCCCGTCGATTTTCGCTGCAAAACAGCACCGAGGGCGGTAAACTGCGCGCCGCCAGCTGGAGGGGGGAAGATGATTGCGAAATACGGGGCTCCCGTTGCGGGGCTGTTCTCGTTGCTTCTTTTGTTCCAGGTGTCCTGTAGTTCGATGGGGCATCGATCCGTGCCGACCGATGAAACCGATTTTGGGAGGCTCTTTGCCACGGGGGAGGGCTACACCCTGGTCAACCTTCACCCGGACGAATCGACGCGACGGCTCTCGGCCGCAAACTACCAGGGGGCCGGCCTGCTCCCCCGGTGCAGCCGGGTCGAGTTCACTCGCTGGTCGGGAACCGAGATGCGGTTTCGCGTGGTTTCCACTGGCCGCGAGTACACCTACGAAGACCACCCGAACGCCGTCGTCCTGTTCGACGAACACCTGGGCCGGTACTTCAGCGACTCGTGCGACGCGATGCTCGTCGAAGACCTTTCCGAGTTGGACCGCCAGGGGGTGAAACAGGGGCGGGCCATGCCCGGGATGACGAAGAAGGCGACCGTCCTCGCCATCGGATATCCCACGCTTTCGAAGACCCCCAGCTTGCTCATGGCGGAATGGAATTACAAGAAGACTCCCGACAAGGGCTTCGTCGTCGTCTTCGATGAAAAGGGCCAGGTCAGCGAAATTCGCGAGTAGTCCCG
>JAZAOF010000023.1:0-6967 GCA_036228265.1 Myxococcota bacterium
GTCGGACCCGGATCCAGCTCCCCGAAAAAGACCCTTCGCAAGGCGCTTGACAAAAGCGAAAATAAGGCGAAAGTCAGGTGGTGCACCCCCTGCCCGCCGCCGCTCCCCCGTGCCCCGCCCCCGATACGAATCCGTGCCGAAAAGCGCTTCGGAAACCCGTCGAAGATCTCCTGCGGGATCTCGGACCGGCGCTCCGCAAAGGCGATGACCTCATCGCCCTGCCGTCGCTCGGTCGACCCACGGGAGTCGCCGCAGTCGACCGGTTGCTCGGAGGCGGTTTTCCGCGGGGTCGCTTGAGCGAGATCACGGGGCCGGCCTCGGCGGGCCGAACTTCCCTGGCTTTTTGCCTGCTGCGCTGCACCACGCGTTCCGGTGAATTCGTCGCCGTGGTCGATCCAGCCGATGCCTTCGATCCCGCTTCGGCGGACCGGGCCGGGGTGGTACTCGATCGCGTGCTCTGGACCCGGGCGCCCTCCTGGAAGCAAGCCCTGCGTTGCACCGAGCGACTCCTCCAGACCGAGGGCTTCCCCGTGGTGCTGCTCGATCTCGTCGACCACGAGGAAGCCATCGCGGCTGCGGCATGGATACGGCTCGCACGCCTCGCCGCCGGGAACCAGAGCACCCTCGTTCTCTTGTCCCGGCAACGTCTGGCCGGAACCCATGCCGCTGTCACACTCGGCCTGCAAGCCGCGCGCGCCCGTTTCGTCGGCAATCCCGCCCTGCTCGATTTCCTCGAAAGCACGGCCTTTGTGCTCCGACACCACCAGGCTCCCCTCGACAAACCTGCCCCGATGCGCTTCGCGGGACCTTCTCTCGCGTGAGTCCCCCGTATGCGCATCGCTTGCCTCCTTGTACCCGACCTTCCGCTTCGCTCGGAATTGCGTGCACACGAATCGCTCGCAGGCAAATCCGTGGTCATTGCCTCGGGAACCGATCCCGGGGCCAAGGTGATCGCCGCATCACCCGAAGCGCTCGCAAAAGGCGTCTCGGTTCACGGTTCCGTCACCCGGGCACGTAGCCTCTGCCCCAAACTCGAGGTTCGGCTCCCCTCCCCGGCCCTTGAACGCACGGCTCGACAAGCCCTCATCGATATCGCTCTCTCGTTCTCGCCCCGGATCCAGGCCGCCCCACGCGCGCGGGGAACCCTGCTGGCCGAAGCCGCCGTCTACCTCGACGCTTCGGGCATCACGGCGCTCTCGCGCTCGGAAGAAGCTTTCGCCACCCGGCTCGAAGAGCGAGCCCGGGCCCAGGGACTACCCGGGATCGTCACCGTGGCGGGTTCTCGAGACGTCGCGCACCTGGCTGCACGAGCCGCCTCAAAAAACCCCCAAAGCGCGCGTATCCTGCCCCCGGAAAACGAGCGCGCTTTCCTCGCCGCCCTGCCCATCGATTGGCTCGACCCCGGGGAGCCATTGGCGTCCCGTCTCTCGCGTTTCGGAATACAGCGGGTAAGCGACCTCTTGCGCCTACCCAAGCGAGGCCTCACCCAGAGACTGGGTCCCGAGGTGCTCGCCCTCTGGTCCCGGGCCCGGGGCGAAGACAGCGCTCCCCCTCTTCCCGAATGGAAGGAACGTCGACTCGAAGAATCGATCGACCTCGAATACCCCATCGCACAACTCGAACCCCTGCTTTTCGTGCTGCGAGGCGTTCTCTCTCGACTGGTTGCACGCTTACAGCTCCGCGGACAGGTCTGTGGCCCGCTCGATCTCGAACTCGGACTCTGCGATGGCGGTCACGAAGAGCGACGCATCGCTCCGAGCGCTCCCACCGACGACACCCGTGTGCTCTTGCGTCTGCTCTGCCTTGTCCTTGAAAGCCATCCTCCCCGTGCCCCCCTCTGTCGCCTCGGGCTCTCCACCGAGGGGCAGGCGGTCCGCAGCCAGCAACTCGACCTGTTCCTGCCCCGGGGCCCGGACCCCGCAAACCTGGACCGAACCCTTTCCGAACTCGAAGCACTCTGTGGCCCCGGGCGCGTGGGCGCGCCGAAAACACTCGACGACCACCGGCCGGATCGCTTCGCGATAGAGCCCTTCCGGGTGCGGCCGCGTCGTACGGCATCCCCGGAAAAAGCCTTCTCGGAAGCCATCCCAGCCCAGGGCGTGAGAGCGCTACGCCCCCCGGTACCCGCGCGCGTTCGCCTGGCCCGGGGAATTCCCAGTTTCCTGCACTCCGCCGTTGCAAGCGGAGAGATCGTCGGAGCCGCGGGCCCCTTTCGAATCAGCGGCCACTGGTGGAACGAATGCGAACGCTTCGCCTTTGACTACTTCGACATCCAGGTCGAGAACGCGAGCGTCCTTCGACTTCGCTTCGACTGGAAAACAAAATGCTGGCAGATCGACGGCATCTACGACTGAGTCTCGCCTCCGCCGTCGTCTTCTTCCGCTTCACCCCGCTTGATCTGTAGCGACAGCCCGGCCCGCTCCGCTTCGCCCCTATTTCCACGCTGGACCGCATCCGGACCGAAGCGATCTCGAATCTGGTCCAGGGCCCGGTTCAATTCCCCGCGGCGGGGATCGATTCCGGGTGGTGCAAAGAGATCCGGCTGCCTCTCTCCTCCGTCGACCAGGTTCAAAGTCCCCACCCCCAGAAGTCGAATCGGTTCACCGGAAAAAAGGCGCGCCAGGAGTCGCCGTCCCTCGCTTGCGATGCGATCGCCGTCGTCCGTCGGTTCCTTCAACGTCACCCGGCGCGTGATCATCCGGTAGCGCCCCGAACTCTCCGAACGAACGCGAGCCAATCGAATCTTCAAAACCACGGTGCGCGCCTGCACACCATCGCGGCGCAGTCGACGGGCCACCGCTTCTGCGTGCGTGAGCAGGGTCGCTTCGAGGACACGGCGATCCGTTATATCGGTGGCGAAGGTATTCTCCTCGCTGTAGGAGACCGCGTCGCGATAGGGCTCCACTTCGCGAACGTCCTCGCCCCTTGCCAAGCGGGCAAGCGCAACGCCCCAATCTCCCAGCAGCGCAGCCAGGCGCTCCCGGTCCGCCTTCGCAAGATCGCCCACCGTCTCAAAACCCGACCGACGCAGACGCCCCTCGGAAACCGCACCCACTCCCCAAAGACGCCGCACGGGAAGCGGAGACAGAAAATCCTTCACGTCCTTCGCAGCGACCTCCAGCAAGCCATCGGGCTTGGCCATCGCACTCGCGATCTTCGCGACCATCTTCACGGGAGCAATCCCAACCGAAACAACCAGTCCCAACTCCTTACGGACACGCGAGCGAAGTCGCTCGCCCACCTCTCGTGGCGGTCCAAGGGCTCGCAGAGTCCCCGACAGATCGAGAAAGGCTTCATCGAGAGAAAGACCTTCGACCCGGGGAGCGGAGTCTCGAAAGATCGCGAAGATCTTGCGCGACTCCGTGGCGTAACGTTTCATGTCGCCCCGCAAGAAGACCGCTTCGGGACAAAGCCGCCTGGCCTCTGCGGTAGGCATGGCCGAATGGATCCCGAAACGCCTTGCCTCGTAGCTCGCCGCGGCAACCACGCCGCGGTCGCTCGGCCCCCCCACCACCACCGGAAGTCCCCGCAGTTCAGGACGATCGCGTTGCTCCACCGACGCGTAGAAGGCGTCCATGTCGGCGTGAAGAATCACTCGCGACCGGTTTGCCATGACCACCGGAAACTGTAGCCCCAGCGGAGAGCTTCCCGCCTAGTCGTCTTTCGCCGCCAACAGACGCTGGACCTCGCCACTCAATGCCGTGGCACGAAAGGGCTTGGTGAGAAATCCACCGCCCAGTTGACGAAGGCGCCGACGAAACGCCTGCGAGGGCGGCTCGCCGCTTGCGATCAGGACCGCGAAATCCGTCGAGATTTCGAGCATCCGCTCGAGCGTCGCTTCGGCGCCCCCTCGCGCCAGGCCGAGATCCAGGACCACGAGTTCGATCCGGTCGAGTTCGGACTCGAAGCGCTCAACGGCCTCGTCGTCGGTCGCGGCAAAGAGCACCGCGTATCCGGCGCGCCTTAGCATGCGGCCCATGATATGGCGGACCTGGGGGTCGTCGTCCGCGACCAGGATCAGCCGGGCTTGGTTCTCTGCAGCCGAGTCCACGGAAAGAATAATAGGCAGCAAGATGCTTGACGGATGGCGAAAATAAGACGAAAGTCATGCGATGTCCGCTCACCCCTCGGACTACGTAGAACTCCGTGCCTGCAGTGCTTTTTCCTTCCTGGAGGGCACAGCCAACCCCGAGGACCTGGCTGCGCGCGCCGCCTGCCAGGGCCACGCCGCGCTGGCACTGGCCGATCGTGACGGCGTCTACGGCATTCCTCGTTTCTACCGGGCCGCCCAGGCACACGGCCTGCGCCCCATCCTCGGGGCACGGGTTCGACTCCGCGATGGCTTTCCGCTGCTGCTGCTGGTCGAATCCCGGCGCGGTTGGCAGAACCTGTGCCAACTCCTCAGTCTCGGACACGCAGATTCGGCAAAAGGCAAAGCCCTGGTCTGCTGGGACCAGGTCGAAGAACGCGCCGCGGGCCTGGTGGCCCTGGTCCGCGGGGACAACCAGATCACTCCGGAGCGACTGGACCGCTGCCTCGGTGTATTTCGCAACGCGCGGCTCCGGGTCGATGTTTCACGCAACCGTGATCGCGCTACCGCATGGGCCACCCGGCGAGCCGTGGACATGGCCCGGGAGGCCCGGGTTCGCGTCATCGCAACCGGCGATGTCCGCTGTGCCTTGCCCGAAGAACGCCGCCTCCTGGACGCACTCACCTGCCTGCGCAAAAAGACATCCCTCGTAGAAGCCGGGCGTCGACTTCTCATCAACGGCGAGTGCAGCCTCGCTTCCCCCGAAACCATCGTCGAACGTTTCGCGGACCAACCCGAATGGATCCGGGAAACACGTGCCGTGGCGGAACGCTGCGAATTCGAACTCGAGGACCTCGGCTACCGCTTCCCCCGGTATCCGGTTCCCGGCGGCAGTAGCCAGGCTTCCTGGCTGCGCTCTCTCACGCGGTCGGGCGCAGAAGGACGCTATGGAAGCCCCCTCACCAAGCGGGTCCGAACCCAACTCGAACACGAACTTGCCCTGATCGAGAAACTCGACCTCGCGGGATATTTTCTCATCGTTCACGACATCGTCCGCTTTGCACGAAGCGAGGACATGCTCGTGCAAGGACGCGGTTCCGCAGCCAACAGCGCGGTCTGTTACGCACTGGGCATCACGGCTGTGGATCCGGTGGGAATGGATCTGCTCTTTGAACGTTTCCTTTCAGAAGAACGAGGAGAGTGGCCCGATATCGATATCGACCTGCCCTCGGGAGAACGACGCGAGCGGGTCATCCAGTACGTCTTCGAAAAATACGGCCACCACGGCGCCGCCATGACGGCCAACGTCATCACCTACCGAACACGGATGGCCGTACGCGAGATGGGCAAGGTCCTGGGACAGGAACCCGCCACCATCGCGCGCCTGGCGGGCCTGCTCACGCGCCGGGAAGAACCGGCCCGGGATTCCCAGACCACGCGAGAGGCCCTACGCCGGGGGGGAATCGATCCCGCCGTTCCGGTGATCTCCCATTGGCTCGACCTGGTGGACCGCATCGAAGGACTTCCCCGTCATCTCGGCCAACACAGTGGGGGCGTCGTCATTGCCGGCGGAAGGTTGGACCGGGTCGTCCCCATCGAACCGGCCCGCATGGAAGGACGCCGGGTCGTGCAATGGGACAAGGACGACTGCAGCGATCTCGGCATCATCAAGATCGACCTTTTGGGGCTTGGCATGCTGGCGGCCCTGGAAGAAACGATTCCGCTGATCCGTCGCCATGAAGGCGTGGAGATCGACCTGGCCCACCTGCCCCCCGATGATCCGCCCACCTACGCGATGATCCAACGCGCCGACACCATGGGCACCTTCCAGATCGAGAGCCGCGCGCAGATGGCAACCCTGCCACGACTGCGTCCCGAATGTTTCTACGATCTCGTGGTGGAGATTGCGATCATCCGGCCCGGTCCCATTGTCGGAAAGATGGTCCACCCCTACCTGAACCGGCGGGCCGGACGCGAACCGGTCACCTATCCCCATCCCTCCCTCAAGCCGATTCTCGAACGAACACTCGGGGTTCCCCTCTTCCAGGAACAGCTCCTGCGCATCGCCATGACGGTGGCGGGCTTCAGCGGAGGCGAGGCCGAAGAATTGCGCCGGGCGATGGGATTCAAGCGTTCGCGAAAGAGGATGGAGCGGCTCGAAGAACGGCTTCGCGAGGGCATGACCCAAAAGGGCGTGGAACGCGAAGCCCAGGAACAGATCATTCACCAGATCCAATCCTTCGCACTCTACGGTTTTCCTGAATCCCACTCGGCCTCGTTTGCCCTCATCGCCTATGCCTCCGCCTACTTGAAGTGCCACCATCCGGCGGCCTTTCTCACGGGATTGCTCAACGCATGGCCCATGGGCTTCTACCATCCCGCTTCCCTTATCCAGGACGCCCTGCGCCACGGAGTCACGATCCATCCGATCGATGTCACCCGATCCTTCTGGCGCTGCACACTGGAGCCGGAAGGTTTGCGACCCGCTATCCGGCTGGGGCTACGCTACGCCGGAAGGCTCCGCGAAAATACCGCGGCAACGATCGTGAAAGAACGGCGGCTACGCCCCTTCACCAGCCTGGCCGACTTCTCCGCTCGCTCCGAACCCCATCGCGACGAACTCGACACCCTCGCCGAACTCGGCTCGCTGGGAAATCTTCCCGGCGGTCCCCAAAAGCGGAGAGAGGCCCTGTGGCAGGTTGCCGCTCTCGAACGCGATGCGCGCAGCCTGTTCGCCGGCGCGGAACCACCCGATCCGGCATCTCCCCTCGAAGAGATGACGGAACCTGAAACCACCCTGGCGGATTACCGCCTCGCGGGCATCACGACAGGACCCCACTTTCTCGCACACCTTAGACCTTCGCTGCGAAAACGCGGCTTTCTTTCCGCAAAGCAGATCCAAAATGTACCGAACGGTCGCGCGGTTCAGATGGCTGC
>JAZAOF010000024.1:0-7713 GCA_036228265.1 Myxococcota bacterium
GAAACCGTCAAGTACGTCGTCGATCGCTCGCAGTTCGGGCAACCCATCGCCGACTTCCAACTGACCCAGTACACCCTCGGCCGGATGGCCGCACTGCTCGCCGCCTCCCGCGCAATTACCTATTCGGCCGCGGAGGCCTTCGACGAAAACGAGCGTGCGGCCGCGCCTCTCGCGGCCCAGGCCAAGCTCCTGTCCTGCGACGTGGCCGTCGAGGTCTGCCAGAGCGGACAGTTGATGCACGGCGGTTGGGGCTACGCGGAGGAGTACCCGATCAGCCGCTACGTGGTCGATGCCCTGGTGCTTCCCATCTTCGAAGGGGTCAAGCCCGTTCTTGAACTGAAGGTGGTTGGCCGAGCGGTACTGGGAAGCTAGAGCGCCAACTCGCTCGCTAAAAAGAAGGATCGGAGGATCCGGATCATCGGATCCACGTCCGCGGACCCTGCAAGTTCCCGGCAGGAATGCATCGAGAGCATCGGGTTTCCGACATCGACCGTGCGGATTCCCACCCGTGCCGCCGAGATCGGACCGATGGTCGAACCGCAGGAGAGGTCGCTCCGACTGACGAAATGCTGGGACGGGATTCCCGCTTCGTCACAGAGTCCCTGGAAGACTCCCGCGGTCACGGAATCGCTGGCGTAGGACTGGTTCGCATTCGACTTGATGACGGGCCCCCCGCCCACCACGGGGCGATGGCCGGGCTCGTGCTTGTCGGGATAATTCGGATGAACCGCGTGGGCCATGTCCGCAGAAATCAACATCGAGCGAGAAAGTGCCCGGGCCAATCCCTGGGGCACCCCTCCCTTGAACCCCTCCACGACGCGCCCGAGTACGTGCTGCAGAAGGGGGCTATCGGCTCCATGGGCGCTGCGGCTTCCCACCTCCTCGTGGTCAAAGAACGCGATCACGCGCGTCGCGGCGCCGTGGCTTTCGCCGATACTCTCAAGAAGCGCGGACAGGGAAGCCTGGCACGAAGCGAGGTTGTCCAGGCGCGGCGCGTGGATGAACTCGCCGCGGGCCCCCGAAACACTGGAGGCCTGGGTGTCGTACGCCATCAGGTCAAAAGCCAGGATGTCAGAGCCCGGACCCTCGGCGATGCCCTGGGCCCTCAACTCTCCCGCCAGGAAATCGGAAAGCGGCGGCGCGTCCTGGAGGCCCAGCAACGGAACCATGTGTCGCTGCGCGTTGACCTGGAGTCCCTTCTCCCGGATCTCGCGATTCAGGTGGATCGCCAGGTTCGGAATTCGCAAGAGCGGGCGCTCGAAGTCGAGCAACACCGTCCGAATTCCCGTTTCTGCTCTCAACGTGATGCGTCCAGCGATCGAGAGGTCCCGGTCCAACCAGGTATGAAGAAGCACTCCCCCGTAGGGCTCCACGGCAAGTTGCCGGTAGCCGTGGGCCTCGAGATCGGCTTGGGGTTTCAAGCGAAGGTTGGGGGAGTCCGAGTGAGCCGCGACGATCCGAAACCCCGCCTCCGACGGCGCGGCCGAACCCATCTCGAGCGCAACCAGGCTGCCCTCGTTTCGCACGACGTAACGGCGGTCGCCCGGGGCAAAATCCCAGAGATCTCCCTCGGCCAGCCGCTCGAACCCTTCGGCCCTCAGGCGGCGCTCGGTTTCCGCTACCGCGTGGTACGGAGTGGGCGATCGATCGATGAAGGCCAACAGGTCGGCAACGGTGTCTCGCATCCCGCGAGCATACCAGCCCTCGAACTCCTGGAAACGATCAGAAACGCAGTTCGAAGCGAACGAGTTTTCTCGGCTTTGGGCTCGCCTTCAGTCGCAGGAGCATCTTGGTCTGGCCCATTTCGATCGCGCGGTCGTAGCGAAGGCGGATCCGCCGCTTGTCGTGAATTCGCGGCCGAGGACTCATCTCGTCGAGATAGGCGCGTTCCCGGTAGAAATCATGGCTTGCCACGACGGCGGGGCGGGGAGCGTAGGCGGCCGGGATTGCGGCGTGTTCGTCCCCACGCGCCGTCCCGGCCGCCGCCAGGACGAGAACGAAGAAAACGGTCCACGCTCGCCAGAAAAAATTGGCCATCACTCTCTCGCTATCAAGCAACCCTTCATGCCCTTGGGAACTTGCAAGTGTCGTGCCCGCAAACGACGGGAGGGCTGCGCTCTAACGCCCTTAGCCCCCCCTCGAAATCGCTTTTCGGGGGCCGGCGGACTTCATTTCCCATTTAGTGGAAAACCGAAGTCCGGCCCCGTTTGCGGGCCTCGAGGAAGATGCGCCTAGCCAGCCTGGCCGGTGTCCAATCGTGCCGACGACTTGCGCATCAGTCGCCGCAGACTTTCCTCGGAAAGCACGTCGCCAGACTCCCCCGGATCAAACCAGCGCACCTCGTGGGACTCGTCGCTCGCGATCACCGGGTGGTCCACCGCAGCGCAAAAGAGAAAACGAACGTCGTAGTGGAAGTGCTCGGGGTCGCGGCCGTGAGGCGGGATCCGATGAATGTCGAGATCGAGAACATCGAGGCCGCTCGCGTCCGGGACCACCTCGAAATCCGATAGCCCGGACTCCTCGCGCGCCTCTCTCAAGGCGACGGCCCGGACATCGGTTTCCCCATCGGCGTGGCCGCCCAGTTGGAGCCAGCGCCCGAGTTTTCGGTGGTGCGTCAGGAGAAAGCGGCTTCCTTCGGCCGAGAGAATCCAGGAAGACGCGGTGATGTGACCGGGAACGCAACTGCGTTCGAAACAGTCGGGGTGCTGCCGCACGAAATCCTCGAAGCGGTCCACGCACGAACCCTCTCCCGGATACCGACGACGATATCCGGCGAGTTGGGCAAGAAGAGGATCCCGATGCACCCGGTTCTCCGAAGCCGAACGCGCTAGCTCGGATCCGGCCGCGGCTCGCGCATCGTCACGAGTTCCTCGGCCGTCGTCGGATGAATAGGAATGGTCGCATCGAGGTCGGCCTTCGTGGCGCCACACTTCACCGCCACGGCAAACCCTTGGACGATCTCCGCGGCGTCCGGCGAGACCACGTGAATCCCGAGTACGCGCTGGCTCGCGCGATCCACGACGAGTTTCATGAGAGTCCGCTCCTCGCTCCCCGTGAGCGTGTGCCGAAGCGGGCGAAATTCCGAGACGTAGACGTCGATCGGGCTTCCGCTCTCCCGGGCCTCGGACTCGGTCAGCCCGACGGTCCCGATGGCCGGCTGGCTAAACACCGCCGAAGGCACGTCGCGATGGTCGGGAGATGTGGGTTGACCGTCAAAGAGCGTGCGGGCGAGGCACATGCCCTCGTGGATCGCGACCGGGGTCAGGTTGATCCGGTCGGTCACGTCTCCGATCGCGTAGATCGAAGCCACCGAGGTCCGACCCCATTCATCGACGCGAATCGCGCCCCCGTCATCCCGATCGACGCCCACCTCGTCCAACCCCAGACCATCGACGTTCGGGATCCGACCAATGGCATAGAACACCTGGTCAACCTCCACGCGGCTTCCGCCCGAAAGCGAAACCAAAAGCCCGCCGGAAGTCTTCTCGATGGCTTCGACCTCGCAGTCGAAGCGCAGGTCGATCCCCTTGCCTCGCATCGCGCGCGCAAGGGCCTGGCGGACGTCGTCATCGAACCCCCGCAAGAAAAGAGGACCGCGGTAGACCTGGGTCACCTCGGAACCCAGCCCCCGAAAGATCCCGGCGAACTCGACGGCGATATACCCACCTCCAACGATCAAAATCCGCGGCGGCTGAGCCTCGAGCTCAAAAGCCTCGTTGGATGTAATCGCCCATTCGGCCCCGGGGATATCCGGCCGAACAGGCCACCCGCCCGTCGCCACGAGAATGTGCTCCGCCGTAATGCGACGCTCGCCGACCACCACCGCGTGTGGACCGTCCAGTCGAGCACGCCCCAGGACCTGGTCGACACCCGCCGTCTCGAGCAGTCCGTCGTAGATTCCATTGAGCCGAGCGATTTCGCGATCCTTGTTCGCGATGAGCGTCGCCCAGTCGAAGGAACGCTCACCGAGACTCCACCCGTAGCCCGCCGCGGCGTCCTCGAAATCCTCCTGGAAGTGCGAGGCATAGACCAGGAGTTTCTTCGGAATGCACCCCACGTTGACGCAGGTGCCTCCCAGCCTCGCCTCCTCGGCCACCGCGACGCGCGCTCCGTAGGACGCCGCCATCCGGCTCGCCCGCATGCCGCCCGAACCGGCACCGATCACAAAGAAATCGTAGTCGTAGTCGGTCATCTCTATCCTCGTGGTGGAGCAGAGACGGTACCGACTCGTCCCCGTGCCGTCCCGGGGGCCGGCGCCACGCCCTCGTGGCACGATTTCGCCGTCTGGCGCACGATGGTCACCCAGCGGGCGGTTTGCGGGGTTCGCGAACTTGCTCGCCACCGCTTCACGAACCGAGGTACCAAGAACGATGGCCGCGACCTACACGACGGTTTCCATCCCCGATGCCATTTCCAAGGGGACAGGATTCTGGACCCAACATGCCTCGCTTCTCCTCGGTCTCTCCCTGGCCAGCACCCTTCCCGCGTCGATCGCTCCGACCCTTCTTCTCGACCTTCCGGAGGAAATTTCCTCGTTCGACCAACTCTGGAACGCCTTGTTTCCCAATGCGTTTCTGCTCGGCATCGCCCTCGTGCTCCTGAGTGTCATCAGCGGGGGGGCCCTGGCCCGCGCGGTGGCAGGAATCGTCGCCGACCGCCCTCTCCGTTTTGGCGAAGCCTACGGCGACGGGCTCGCCCAGGTTTTCCCCCTCGCGTGGACCGCGATTCTCGCAGGAATCCTGATCGGCATCGGCACCCTGTTCCTACTCGTTCCGGGGATCTACCTGGCCCTCTGCTTTACGTTCATCTACGCCGTCGTGATGCTCGAGGCCGTCTCGGGGGCTGCGGCGCTGGGCCGCAGCCGGGAACTGGCCCGCGGCAACCTGCTTGGACTTCTCGGCTTCAGCCTTCTCGTCGGTGCCCTGGGCATCGGAATCGGCCTCTTCCTCGCGTTCGTCGTACCCGAATCGCAGGAGCTCGCGCGGTCCGCGGCCACCGCCCTGGCCAACGGGCTCGTCGGATCCTGGGCCTCGACCGTGTATGTCTCGTTCTACTTTGAAATTCGCCGGAGCCGCGAACCGGGGTTCGACCCCGCCACTTTTTCGGCCCCGGACGTCTCCTAAAGCCGCCCCACTGGGGTGATCCTCGCCAATTCGGCTACACCTCAGCGCATGGCGCGCGCGCGGAACGACAAGATCCCCGCCCTGGTGGTCTCCGGGTTCCTGGGATCGGGGAAGACCAGCCTGGTGCGGCACCTGCTGGCCCAGGCTGTCGCCGACGGGCTACGAATTGCCGTGGTTTCCAACGAATTCGGCGAGCTCGGAATCGACCGCGAACTCCTGGGACGCGGTGGAGAGGCCTTCGTCGAACTCGAGGGCGGATGCGTGTGTTGTGAACTCTCCGACGACCTGGTCGAAACGCTTCAGCAACTGAGAGACCAGGTCGATCCCGACCGCGTCGTCGTCGAAACGTCGGGAGTCGCCCTGCCCTTCGATACCCAGCTCAATTTCTGGAGAGAACCCGTCTCGGGGTGGATCGGAGACGACATGGCCGTGGTCGTGGTCAACGCGCTCCAGGTCGTTGACGGGCGGGACCTCGACGGCACGTTCACGGACCAACTCAGTTCCGCAGATCTCGTCGTCCTGAACCAGGTCGACCTGGTAGACCCCTCGGCCCTGCCGGCCATCGTGCGCCGCCTCCGGGAACTCGAACCCGAAGCTCCCATCGTGCGCTGCGAACACGGCCGCCTGGATACGCGGTTGCTCTTTCCGCCGAACCGCCCCGCGCCCGATCGCGACTCCCCTCCCCCACAACCACCCCCCCACACCCACGAACGTTTCGAATCGGACGCGATCACCGTGGAACCGGGTCTGGACCCTGCTCAACTCGAGGAACTCCTGCACCAGCCGGGCCTGCTGCGGGCCAAGGGTTTTGTCGAGACCCGCAACGGAATGCAACTCGTCCAGGTGGTGGGTCGACGTATCGAATGGACACCGAGCAAAGCCCCCGACGACCCCGAACTCCGAAATCGGGTGGTCTTCATCCGGCGGGCAAATCGAAACGATGGCTGAAGGCCCGTTGCTCACGCGCTCAACCCGGAGTCGCTTTCCCCCCCGACTCTTCTCGAATGCGTTTCCGGGTGGCGGCCCAGCCGCAGATGGCACAACGAGAAAGGTCGTGGCCGCGCGCGGGGCAATGGCTGCGGCCGAAGTAGATGATCTGCAGGTGGAGACGGTTCCAGTCTTCCCGCGGAAACAACGCCTTCAGGTCGCGTTCCGTGCGCTCGACGTTGGTGCCCCGGGACAAGCCCCATCGCGCCGCGAGGCGGTGGATGTGCGTGTCCACCGGAAAAGCGGGGACACCGAACGCCTGGGCCATCACGACGCTCGCCGTCTTGTGTCCAACGCCGGGGAGCGCTTCGAGAGCGTCGAAATCTCGGGGCACGCTCCCGGCGTGTTCGCGGACCAGGATTTCCGAAAGTCCGGAAATCGCCTTGGCCTTCGACGGCGACAAACCGCAGGGGCGAATGATCTCTCGGATCTCTTCCACCGCGAGCCCCCTCATCGCCTCGGGCGTATCCGCTCGCTGAAAAAGTTTCGGGGTGACCTGGTTGACGCGAACGTCGGTGCATTGAGCCGAGAGAAGAACGGAAACGAGCAACGTATAGGGATCCCGATGATCGAGGGGAACGTCCGGCTCCGGGAAGAGCTCGTCGAGAATCTTGTGAATGCGCTCGGCCTTTTCGGCTCTCGTCATGGTGCTGGAACGATAGCCGAGCCCCCTGCGCCGAGTGCGCAGGGGTGAGTCTCCAGGAGTCCACCCCTTCCCTGGCCGACCGGGCAGCGGAATTTCGGGCGGCCGGGTCGTCCAGCGACGCCTCGGCCATCCTCGAGAGCTTCCTCGATTGGGTGACGACGACGGGACTCGAGCCCTATCCCGCCCAGGAAGAAGCGCTTCTCGAACTTGCGCTCGATCGCCACGTCATCCTCAGCACGCCCACGGGATCGGGAAAGTCGCTGGTGGCCATGGGGCTCCATTTCCGCGCGCTCTGCGAAGGAAAGCGCTCGTTCTACACCGCGCCCATCAAGGCCCTCGTCAGCGAACGGTTCTTCGATTTCTGCGAGAAATTTGGTCCTGAAAATGTCGGCATGCTCACGGGCGATGCCAGCATCAACTGGGCCGCTCCCGTGATCTGCTGTACCGCGGAAGTTCTCGCCAACATGGCGCTGCAACATGGCGAGAATCTGGACGGACCGCACGTCGTCATGGACGAGTTTCATTACTACGGCGACCGGGACCGCGGCATGGCGTGGCAATTGCCACTGCTCATTCAGCGGCACACCCAGTTTCTGCTCATGTCAGCCACCCTGGGCAATACGGCCACCGTCGAGGAACGCCTACACGAACGGACGGGTCGCGAGGTGACCCGGGTCCATAGCGACGAACGCCCGGTGCCCCTGGACTTCGACTACCGGGAGAAACCGATTCTCTCGACCATCGAGAAACTGGTGGAAGAACGGAGATCTCCGGTCTACGTCGTCCACTTCACACAGCGAGAAGCAGCCGAACAGGCCCAGGCTCTCACCAGCGCGCGCCTCGCCGATCGAGAACAACGGCGACGCATCGGCGAACGCATGGGCCCCGCTCGCTTCGACACGCCTTACGGACCCACTGTGCGCAGGATGCTGGGACACGGTATCGGGATCCACCACG
>JAZAOF010000025.1:0-8315 GCA_036228265.1 Myxococcota bacterium
CCCCCCGGGCTAGAAAAAAGAACAGGCATGCGCTATTTGATCGCTATCGAACACCCCCTCGATTGGGCGCGCGTGTTCCCCAGCCTTAGCGAAGTTCGCCTCTCCGACGTTTTGGATGTCGTCATCGTTGCGACGCTCATCTGGGTAAGTATTGCCTGGCTTCAGAACACCCGGGCGCGCCTTTCCCTGCTGGGTATCGCGATCCTCGGAGTCTTCTACTTCCTCGCACAGCAGTTCGAATTTCAGCTGACGACCTGGTTGCTCCAGGGCTTCTTCGCCGTGGTCGTGCTGATCCTCGTCATCGTCTTCCAGGACGACCTGCGACGACTCTTCGAACGGATCGCCATCTGGGGACTGCGTCGACAAGCCCCGAAGCTCGCGCCGGATCTCGTCGATACGTTGGTGAGCGCCTCCGCGCGATTGGCCCAGCAGCGAACCGGCGCCTTGATCGTGCTCCCCGGCCGTGAGCCCCTCGACCGTCACCTGGAGGGAGGGACCTACCTCCGGGGCCGCGTCAGCGAGCCCCTCCTGATGAGTCTCTTTGACTCGAACTCCCCCGGCCACGATGGAGCGGTCATCCTTCACGGACAGCTGGTTTCGCGTTTCGGAACCCATCTTCCGCTGTCGAGCGACTGGGACCGGCTCGGGCGCGGGGGCACCCGGCACGCGGCCGCTCTTGGCCTGGCCGAGCGAACCGACTCGCTATGCATCGCGGTCTCCGAAGAGCGCGGAGTCATCTCCGTCGCGGAGGGTGGCGAACTCGTCGCCCTCCCGAACGTCGAAGCGTTGGCCCATCGTCTCCGCCTCTTCATGGAAACCGTGCAACCGAACCCATCGACCCCGGTCGGCTCGTCGGCGGCGCGTCTCGCCCGTCGCTGGGGGGAGGCCCTCCTGGCCCTCGTCCTCGCCTCTTTTCTGTGGTTTGTCGCGATCCCCGGGGCCACGGTCACGACGGCCACGCGCGAAGTCTCGGTCCGCGTCGAAAATCTGCCCGAGGGCTATGAACTCGTCGAAATCGACCCGCCCCGGGTCGAGGTCGTGCTCGAGGGTCGGCGCCGCGACCTCTACCTCGCCGGGAGCGAAGACCTGCAAGCCGTCGTGGACGCCCTGCTGGTCCAACGCGGGCGCCGCACCTTCCAGGTGGGCCCTGACCTGATCGCGCACCCGGCCGGGCTCCGCGTGACCGAAGTGCGACCTCAGCAGGTGAAGCTCTCCGTCGAGCGCGGTGGCGGCTCCTAGCGGTCCCTGGAGACTCTGGCGCCCCTAGGGGGGGACGGGCTTGCGTCCCTGCCCCGAGCGCCCCACGTTCTCGGCTCCTTCGGAAATCACCCCGAAGAGATGTCATGCCCGAGTCGGAACGAACGCCGAACCATCCGCCCCCCGGCGCCGGGGGAGCCTCCGTGCCCGGAAGCCCGCTTCCCGAACGCTACCGCTTTCGCGATGGCGAAGACGGACGCTTTCTCGTCTGCGAAGAGGCGCCGCGGATCCGGGTCAATATCCACGCGGCAAACTCCTTTTCGGAGGCGGAGGCCCGGGAACTGGGCGAGCGAACCATTCCCCTCGACGGAGCGGGCAGTTTCGGCCCGCTCCTCGATCCGAAGAACCGTCTCTACAACCTCGACCACCACGAGAACTGCGAGCGAGCCATTACCCTGGCGACTTGTGAGCAGGCCCTGCTGCTGGTCAACAGCGGACTCGAACTCGGCGAGGGCGATTGGACGATCTACGCCAACGAGCCCGACCTCGACACGGTGTTGGCACTCTGGTGCCTGCTCAATTTCCAACGCGTGCCCCAACTGCGCCCCGCAGCCCGCGACGTCCTCTACCCCCTGGTCCGGTTGGAAGGGGCGATCGACGCCAACGGTTCCGAACTCGCCGCAGCCTGCGGTCTTCCCAGCGGCGTATTTCGCGAGACCCAGAAGCGACTCGATCGATTGATGGCGCGAGAGACTGCGCTCAAGAACGCCGGCGAATGGCACCAGGCCGATTGGGCGGACTTCACCCACGCCAGTCTCGGTGAAATTGATCGCCTGATCTACACGCCGGCGGACTTCCGGGAATACGCCTCGGTGGAGGAAATCTACGGACACCTCGAAATCGCACCGCGCCGGGTGGCTGTTGCCTGCCGGGACCGAAGCGGGATCTACGACGTCGAACAGAACCTGAAGGCGCGCTGGGGAGACCAGCTTTGCATCGTCGCGCTCGAAAAGGAGCCCGGCCACTTTACCTTGCGGCGCACGGCGTCCCTTTCGGGAATCGATCTCCACCAGGCCTACGACTACCTCAACCGAATTGATCCCCACGTCGACGGGAGGCCGCCCGGGAAACGATGGGGCGGCAGTGCGAGCATCGGGGGCTCACCGCGCATCTCGGGCACCGGGCTCGGGGCTCCCCAGATCTTGCGCGCGCTGGAGTCCGCCTACGGCCCCACCCCGCGAATGCGCATCGCGCGTCACGTCGCCTGGCTGGGTGTCTTCAGTGCCGCACTCGCGGTCGTCGCGACCCTCGCCAGCCTGGCGTGGAATATCCTACCGGGCTCGGTGGAGCGGCCCTACCTCGACAGTGCCCGCCTTGCGACCTTCGCCGCCGTTGCATTGGCCGTGTGCCTTCCCGCAACCCTCTGGCGCTCGGAGAAACGCCCGTGGCTCTACGGGTGGCGGATCCCAGCGGGCCGAGATTGGCTCTGGCTCGTCCCGCTCCCCGTGCTCGCCGCGCTCCCGAACCGCGCGTGGGTTCCCCAGGAAGTCCAGCTCCAGGGACCCGAAGCAGCGGCCGCCCTCGGGGCCATTGCGCTGGCCGCACTGGCTTCCGAGTTCTGGTTCCGGGGCCTGGTCCACGGCAGCCTGCTGGTCCAGGCCCCCGTGCAACGGGTCGGTGGACCGTGGTTCGTGTCGCAGCCCACCTGGATCTCGGCCCTGCTCTTTGGGCTCATGACCGTGGCGGCGTCGCTCTTCTGGGTCCTCGCAGAGCCGATTCCCATGCTCGCGGCCGTCGAAGAGTTCGTGCTGGTCTTCGGAGCCAGCGTCATTGCGGGGCTGGTTCTCGGAGTGGTTCGCGAGCGCTCGCTCAGCGTCTGGCCGTGCATCGGAATACAGGTCGTTGCGGGAGTGGCCACCGCGGCCTGTTGGATCGCTCTCCAGGGCAGCCCGGGCATCGGGGGGCTCCTGCCCTAGCCCGTCCCGTGCCTGGCTCTACCGCGCATCGCCGAGGTGTGGAACCTCGTTCAGGCTGGCCACGTTTCGTTCTCCCGAACGAGCGGCCATGAATCGATTGAGACTCGTGTAATCGGGATCGAAGAACAACCGGGGTTCGAGCCCCAGCACGTGCGCCGCCCAGGCATTGATGACCCCGCCGTGGCATACGACAGCCACGCGCCGCCCGGAGTTCTCCTCGATGATGCGCTCGAGGCTTCCGATGACGGCGTCCCGGAAGGCCACCAGGTCGATCCCCTCGTCGAGGGCCCCGTCGACGAAGGCCTTCCACCGCGGATAGTCGGTCCGCTTGAGTTCTTCGAGCGGGATGTACTCCCCCGCGTCGCGATCAAACTCGACCACTCCGGGTTCGAGGGTCGCTTCGAGCCCCCGCGCGTCGCACAAGGGTTGTGCCGTCTCCCGGGCCCGCCGCAGCGGACTCACGTACAGCCGGTCAAGCGGGCGCTGGCCCCACCAGCGCGCCAGGGCGCTGGCCTGGGCAACCCCCTCCTCCGAGAGATGCGGATCCACTGGCGACCCGTCCGCGCTCTCCATGCGCACGGGTAGAGCATGCCGGATCAGGATGAGTTCCATCGTGGCCGCATCCTAGCCGCTCCTTGCCGGGCTGCCGACTCGTTTCGACTGCTAGCCTGTGCGCGGTCGAATCGATCGGGCAGGCTCCATTGAAGCGCCAACCCCGCAAGACGGCTCGCGCCAGACGCCGCGGAATCCGAACCCATTAAGAAGGAAGACTCGATGAAGGCTGTCGCCTGTAACGAACTCGGATCAATCGACCAACTCGTTCTGGAGGAGCAACCCGAGCCCGTGCTCGCCCCCGGGCAGGTTCGCATCCAGGTGGAGGCGGCTGGAATCAACTTCGTCGACATTCTCTTCGTGGGGGGCCAATACCAGATTCGCCCCGAGCCCCCCTTTGTACCGGGTTCGGAGGTCGCGGGACGCGTGACCGACGTGGCCGACGATGTCGACACCTTCTCGGTGGGCGACCGCGTCGTCGCGATGACCGGGCTTGGAGGCTATGCCGAGGTGGCGTGCGCTCGAGCCGACAACACCCTGGCCATACCCGACGCCCTCGACTCGGCCCGCGCCGCCGGGGTCTTGCAGAGCTATGCCACGGCCCTCTACGCGCTTCGCTGGCGAACCAAAATCGCCCCCGGCGAGACGGTGCTGGTTCTCGGCGGCGCCGGAGGCGTCGGCCTGGCGGCCATCGACGTGGCCCGGGCGTCTGGGGCAAGAGTCCTTGCCGCCGCGTCGACCGAGGCCAAGCGCGAGGCCTGCCTTGCGGCCGGGGCCGAGGCGGTGATCGATTACACCCAGGAAGATCTGAAGACGCGCAGCCGAGAACTCAGCGAGGGCGGAGTCGACGTGGTCTTCGACCCGGTCGGCGGGGCCTACTCCGAGCCCGCGTTGCGCGCCCTGCGATGGGGCGGGCGCTTCCTGGTGATCGGTTTTGCCGCCGGGGAAATCCCCAAGATCCCGCTCAACCTGGCCCTGTTGAACCGGCGCAGCATCCTCGGCGTGGACTGGGGGGCCTTCACCGGCCGCGATCGCGACGGCCACCGGCGACTCCTCTCCGAACTCGGCGAGGGCCTTCGCAGCGGCGAACTCTCTCCGGTCGAACCCCAGCGTTACCCCCTGGATCGCGCGATCGACGCGCTTCGAGATCTCTCCGAACGCCGCGTGGTCGGCAAGGCCGTTCTCGTCCCCGAAGCACCGTAGCCCTCCCCCATCGAACGGTTCCGCACACTTTCGGACACTTCCGGACAAAAAGTCTCCGTTCGGCGACTCCACGCGCCAGATCCTGACGGAGCCTAGAGATCCCGGTTCACGAACGAGGCTTCCGATTGCCGCAGTCCAACGTCGCCCGGGGCTCGACGGCCGCTGCTGCGCCGTTCGCAGAGAAAGCCCTCCTCGAGCTCAGCCCGGCCATGCAGCCCACCCTCGACCTCGTGCGCCGGGCCCAGGAGACACGGGCCACCGTGCTGCTGACCGGCGAAACCGGAACCGGGAAGGAGGTGCTAGCAAGAGCCATCCACGCCGGCAGCCATCAACGCAACGGCGATTTTGTCGCCGTCAACTGCGCCTCATTTCCCGACACCCTGCTCGAGAGCGAACTCTTCGGTCACATTCGCGGCAGTTTCACGGGCGCCCATCGCGACCGCCGCGGACTTTTCGAAATCGCGGGCCGCGGCACGCTCTTTCTCGACGAGATTGCCGAGACCTCTCGCTTGTTCCAGGCCAAGTTGTTGCGCGTCCTCCAGGAAGAAGAAGTGCGGCCCTTGGGAGCCGATCGACCGCGCCCGATCCAGGCCCGCGTGATCGCGGCCACCAACCGCTCTCTCCACGACGAAGCCGAACGCGGTCATTTTCGTCGCGACCTCTACTACCGACTCGCGGTCTTCCCGATCCCGATTCCACCGCTGCGGGCGCGACCGGAAGACGTTCTCGCGCTGGCGAGTCACTTTCTCGAAAAATATGCTCGCCGGGACGGCAAGACGGGCTGCTTCCTTCCCCCGGAGACCCGTGCCCAACTCCAGAGCTACCCGTGGCCAGGAAACGTGCGTGAACTCGAAAACCAGGTCCAGCGGGCCGTCGCACTCGCCGATCCCGGTACCGCGCTTGCGCCCGACTTCTTCTTTCCACAAATCGGCACCCCCGCGTGCTCATCCCCCGAGTCGTCCTCTGGCGCGGGCAACCTCCGCGCCGAGTGCGACCGCTTCGAGGCCACCTTCATCCGACGTGCCCTCGAGCAGCACGGTGGCCGAAAGTCGGAAACCGCCCGGGCCCTCGGGGTGACACGCGAGGGCCTCTACAAAAAAATGAAGCGATTGGGTGTCCGCTGAAGCGGCCAGCGTGCCCAGTCGGAGAGCGCGAGCAGGAGAGCAACCTGCCGGTTTTCACCGGGGCTGGCGCGCCACCTACGGACCCCAGCCCTCTCTCGAGAACCCCCGTGTCCCTCTTTAGCCTGTACCGGACATGGCGAAGGATGTAGAATGAGCCTTTGCAATTCCTATCCGCACCTGTTTCGGATGTAAGTACTTGATTTCGCGAGAGTGCACGCCTTTTCGATTCCCGCCGCCTCCACCATTTTTCTTCTGGATTTCAGGCCTTTGCGAATCGCCAAAACGACTCGGGGGAAACTTTGGCCACGGACGGGAACGTGCGGGCCATCAAGGTACTGCTGGACCGCGAATGGCCGATGCCGTCTCGGCATGAGATGTCGCGCGATGACATCCCGAGACATCATCCACGTCCAAGGGTGTGAAATGGGCCTTTGAAATTCCTATCCGCCGCTGCCGGGGGCGAAACGCCTGTTGCGTTCGCATTCTACCAGAGGGCCAAGGAAGTACCGCGCTCGCTTCAGCGAGAGCGGCGGCGGCGGCCCAGGGCAGTGACGCCGCGGCCTGGCAGCGGACGCTAGCGAAACGGCAAAGGCCTCGGTACGGTCCGTTGGCTAGCTTCGCGCCACCAGAGCAGTCTGCACGGCATCAGGGAGCACCATGGATCTTCTATTCTCCATTCTCGTCTGGATCGCCCTTCTGTTCTTTGCCTACCAGTTCTGCACGAACCTTGGCGAATACTCTTCGACCGAGGCGAGGATGTTTCCCGAAGGCAAGTTCTTCGGCGTCCTCGAGAAGCTCGGGCTCTACCTGTCGCTCGGGGGCCTCGTCTGGCTCACGGGAAGCATCGTCTGGATGATGATTCTCGCGTACACCTCCGGCGCTCTCGCCACCGCCTTCGGATTCTAATTCCAATCTAGGAGAAGGCCATGAACGATTCGCGAAGACTCAAGAGAGGCATCCTGCTGCTGCTCGCCTACTGCTCGATCTTCTTCGTTCCCTACTACACGGCGATGATCTACCAGATCTATCAGCACTGGACGAAGTGAGAGAGATGGCCGCGACCGAGCCGGACAAACGGGTTGATCGCTATTTGTTGGGCGGGGCCGCGTTGGTGGGGCTGGCGTTACCGAGTCCAATCGGTCTGGCCATGATCTTCTACGGCCTTCACCTCGAACACCAGGAACGAAAGGCGGGACGCATCACTCGCCCTGCAGTCATCACCGCCATCGCGCTCTTCGGGATGGCAAACGGCCTCGTCGAACTCTTCTCGGCCCACGGCATGCTCTTCGCCTCCAACAACCCGATCTTCATGCCCCTGGTGAAGGTCTACGGCATCTACATCGATGAGCGCTACTGGGGCTATGGATACGGCACAGCCTGGTGGGGGGGGCCGACAGACAAATTCGAATCAACCTGGAACATGGCCACCGGCTTTCTCCTCTTCCCTATCTACACCGTGGCCCACTACGGGCTGTATCGAATGAAACGCTGGGGCTACCAGTGGACGCTCATTTTCTCGTGGCTCTTCGCCTATGGCTGCATGCACTACGCGATCAATCACACGCTGCACGGAAATGAAAATCAGTGGACAGCCGGCCTGCCGGTCTGGGGCTGGGCGCTGGTCAACTACCCCTACAACATCACCCCGTTCATCGCGCTCTTCATTCTCCACTCGGCCAATCGCAACATGTTCAGCGCGGACCCGTAGGGGAGTTGAATTCGCCTCCCGCGCGCCTTTTGGGAGTTGCTTCAGGCGCGACCTGCGTCGCTCTGGCTCCCCTTGCCCGTGGTGGAGTTCGTCACGACCCGAAGGCGTCCGTCGCGGTCGGTGGCCACGAACCCCTCTAGCTCGAGTTCGAGCAGGTGCCTTGCGAGGCTCTCCGCCTACGGACCCCGGCCTGCCATCGAGATCTCTGATTTCCCCTCTTGGGCCGACGTCACGCACGTCCAAGGGTGTAGAATGGGCCTTTGAACGTCCTATCCGCCCCATCGGGTTGGGACTCTACGCCCTTGTGCGGGGCTTCAAGGGCAGGGACGTTTCGTTGGAAGAAGGCGCGAGGCCTGGCTGAGGACTGGGCATCCTGCCCGGAACGGATCACAGAGGACTTCGGATGGAACTGGTCGAGAAGCAACTCCAGGAGTTTTCGGACCAGGGCTTCGTCAACGTCGGTCGGATTTTCGACGAGCGACAGCTCGCCACCATTTCCGCCGAGTACGACCGCCTCGTCACGCAGGAAGCCCAGGTCCTGGGCAACGAAAAGGA
>JAZAOF010000026.1:0-11919 GCA_036228265.1 Myxococcota bacterium
CTTCGTTACTCGGAATCTGACGAAACGTTTCGCGCCGAACTCCGAGAGTGGCTCGCCGAAGCGGTACCGGCCCACGGCCCCGCCCCCGACCTCGACGACTGGTCGGCCCGCCGTGACTACGACACCGGCTGGCAGAAGAAATTGTTCGCGGCGGGATACGCGGGCATCAACTGGCCGCGTGAATTTGGAGGCCGTGACCTCTCGGCCACCGAGCAGCTCATCTACTACGAAGAAATTGCCCGTGCCGAAGCCCCGTACATCGGCGTCAACTTCGTCGGCCTCTTGCACGGAGGGCCGACCTTGATCGCCGAGGGGACACCCGAACAGAAAGCACGTCACCTTCCCAAGATCCTCCGAGGCGAAGAAGTCTGGTGCCAGGGATTTTCGGAACCCGGCTCGGGCTCCGACCTGGCCTCCCTTTCGACCCGGGCGGTACGCGACGGAGACCACTACATCGTCAACGGGCACAAGATCTGGTGCTCCTTCGGCCCCGTCGCGGAGTACGGCGAATTCCTGGTGCGCACCAATCCCGATGCGCCGAAGCACAAGGGGATCAGCTGGCTCATCATGCCCATGAAGAGCGAAGGGATCGAGGTCCGCCCCCTCCCGACTCTCCTGGGCGAGAGCGACTTCAGTGAAGTCTTCCTCCAGGACGTTCGCGTCCCGGTGGAAAACCTCGTGGGCGAAGAAAACGACGGCTGGCGCGTCACGAACGTCACGCTGCGCTTCGAGCGAGGTACCGCGTTCGCCAGCGAGATGTACAACCTCCAGGAACTTCTCGCGAAACTCACCGCATTTGCAAAACGCGCTCCGCGAGGCGAAACCTCGGCCTGGGAGGACGGGGGCATCCGTCGCGAACTCGGGCACCTGGCCGCGGAACTCGATGCTCTCTGGGCCATGGTCAAACTCTCCGTTTGCGAGGCCGAAGAAACCGGGATGCCCGGCGTCGGCGCTTCGGCCGTAAAGCTCTACTACACCGAGCTTTGCCAACGCATCAACGAGGTCGGAATGCGCCTGCTCGGTCGTGCCGGACTCTCCCGGGACCCCCTGGGCGACCGGCCGAACCCGATCATCGCCACCAAGTCCTTGCAGTCGCTCTCGCTCACGATCGCGGCGGGCTCTTCGCAGATTCAGCGAAACATCATTTCCGAGAGAATCCTCGGCCTTCCCAGGGAGCCGCGGTAGCGCGCTTCAAACCCCTCTGGAGTTTCGGGTTCATGGATTTTCAGGTCAGCGACGATCAACGAGCTCTCGCCGAAGGCGTGCGCGCCTTTTGCGCGGGCCGCCTGCCCGACGAGACGCTCGCCCGGTTCGCAGCCGAAGGAAACGCCGACCCCGACCTCTGGAGAGACCTGGCCGAACTCGGCGTCTTTTCCCTGCGCCTGGCCGAGTCCGCCGGGGGCGTTGGCCTGGGTTTCTGCGAAGCCGTTCTCGTCTTCGAAGAACTGGGAAGGCGGATCGTTCCCGGCCCCCTCGCCTGGAGTCATCTCGCCACCCGCTACATCGAAGCCGCGGCCGATGGGAGCACCCGGGTCGGTGGAATTGACCGACGCGGAGCCCATGCCGATGACCCGATCCTCCTCGAGCACCTCGATTTCATCGACGTTCTTCTCGTTCTCGACGAAAAGGGGATCCACCAGGTGGATCCGAAACAGGTCGAAGCCGAACCGATCGCGATCCCCCTCGACGCCCTCACCCCGCTCCACCGGGCCGAGGCTCTCCCCTTGGGAGAACCCATCGGCGGTCCCGACGAGGCCGAACAGTTTCGGGTGGAGGGAGCGGCCCTCGTTGCGGCCCAGCAACTCGGCATCGCCGAAGCCACCCTCGAACTGGCCGTGGCCTATGCGAAGACCCGCGAACAGTTCGGTCGACCCATCGGAAGCTTCCAGGCGCTCAAGCACATGATGGCCGACATGTTCGTTCGCCAGGAAATCGGCCGTGCGGCGGTCTACGCGGCAGGCGCCACGCTGGACGACCCCGCAGTCGGGTCAGCCCCTCGCGCGGTATCCTCTGCCAAGATCATGGCCAGCGAAGCGGCACTCCAGAACGCGGGAACCTGCATCCAGATCCACGGAGGCATGGGATACACGTGGGAGGTCCCGGCGCACTACTTCTTGAAGCGGGCTCGCGTCCTCGAGTGTCTCTTCGGCACGGTGGGCGAGCACACGGAACGCAGCGCAGACCATCTTTCCGATCGAGCAGAAGCCTATTGAACCCTCTGGAGGACTCGCAGAGCCGGGTCGAAGAACGGGAGCAAGAATAGAATGGGAATCCTCGACGACAAAGCCGCAATCGTCACCGGTGCGGGCCGCGGTATCGGCGCGGGCCATGCCCTCCACCTCGCGGCGAACGGCGCCACGGTCGTCGTCAACGACATCGACGGCGACGAAGCCGGGCAAACGGTATCCAAGATCGCCGAAAATGGGGGCAAGGCGGTCGCCAACACCAGCGACATCAGCACGCGGGAAGGAGCCCGAGCCCTCGTGGACCACTGTGCGAACGAATTTGGTGGGGTCCACATCCTGGTCAACAACGCCGGCAACGTCCGGGATCGATCGTTCCTCAAGATGACCGACGACGATTTTGAAAGTGTTCTTCGCGTTCATGTCTTTGGAACCTTTATGTGCAGCCAGGAGGCGGCTCTACGGATGAAGGACCAGGGAACCGGCGGATCCATCATAAACACCGTCTCCGCCGCCCATTTCGGAAATTTCGGGCAAACCAATTACGCGGGGTCCAAGGGGGCGATCGCCTCGATGACCTACACCTGGGCGATCGAATTGTCCCGCTACGGAATTCGCGTCAACGCAATCAGCCCGTCGGGCACGACGCGCATGTCCGCAACCGCGAAAATCGGGGGGAAAGTCGTCGAATTGCCCTTCCTGGACCCGGACCGAAACGGCGCCTTCGTCGTCTTTCTCTGTAGCGACGACGCCGACTTCGTCACCGGCCAAGCCTTCGGTACCGGCGGCGAACGCGTCACGCTCCTCAACCACCCTCGCTACGGAACCACGATGCTCAAGCCCGATGGCTGGGGCGTCGAGGATCTCCAGCTCCATTTCAAGAATCACTTCGGGAAACAGCTCGAAGCGGTGGGCTTGATGAAGAACCCCTATCCCTTCTACGAGGGCGTCAAGGCCCCGGAGAAATAGACATCGCAATGGCCGGCATCACCGCCTTTGGCGCCTACATCCCCCCCACTCGCCTTCCCCTCGCCCACCTCGCTGGGCGTCCGGTCAAGGAAGGTGGACCGGAAAAAGCCGTCGCGTGGAACGACGAAGACAGCGTCACGATGGCGGTCACCGCAGCCACAGACTGCCTGTCCGGGATGGATCGAGCCTGCGTGGACGGCGTTCTCTTTGCCTCGACGACTCATGCCTTTCGGGAAAAACAGGCTGCGGCACTGATCGCCCGTGCCCTCGACCTGCGAGGCGACGTGCGAACGGCGGACTACTCGGGCTCGCTTCGGGCGGGGCTCTCCGCACTCCGCGGGGCACTCGACGCGGTTTCCGGCAGCGATGCGTCCCACATCCTCGTAATCGCCAGCGACTGCCGCATGGCGGCCCCCGGATCGGCGCTCGAAGCCAACTTTGGAGACGCCGCCGTCGCCTTCCTCGTAGGCCGCGATGACCCCATCGCCACTCTCGAAGATTCCCACGCCGTCTCGGAGGAAATCGTCGACGTGTGGCGCAGTGAAGGCGACCCCTTTGTCCACAGCTGGGAGGAGCGATTCGTCGTGCAAGAGGGGTACCTCCCCCAGATGGCTTCCGTCGTCCAGGGAACTCTCGAGAAGACCTCCTCAAAACTCGACGATTACGCCCGGGTCGCGCTCTATGCCCCGGACGCCCGGAGCCATTCCGCCCTGGCCCGTCAACTGGGCGCTTCCGCCGAGACCCTCCAGGACCCTCTCTTTCGCAAGGTGGGCAACTGTGGGGTTGCCTTCGCCCCGCTTCTCCTCGCATCGGCACTGGAGGAGGCTTCTGCGAACGACCGGATCCTCGCGGCGGGATACGGCGACGGGGCCGAGGCGATGACCTTTCGAAAAGTTTCCGAGATCTCCTCCAGGGGAAAACGGCTGGGTGTCCGTGGCCACCTATCTCGGCGGCGAACCGTCGCCAGCTACGATCGCTACCTCAAGGCGCGAAGCCTGACGCCCCAGGAGTGGAATCCCGGAGCGGATCCGGGACTTTCGGCCACCGTCCACTTCCGGGAGCGGGACGAGGACCTCGGACTAAAGGGCCAACGCTGCCTCGCTTGCGACAAACTCCAGTTTCCCTGCCAACGCGTTTGCGAAAACTGTTTTGAGAAAGACCGGTTCGACCGGGTCCGTCTCTCCGACCGGCAGGGACGCATCGTGACCTACACCTTCGATTATTTCTTCCCCAACCCGGACCCTCCCACCATCGTGACCGTGACGGATATCGATGGCGCGCGCGTACACCTCCAACTGGTCGACTGCAGCCCCGAGGACACGCGGATTGGGCTGCCTGTCGAATTCGTCTTTCGACGAATCCATGAAGGTGGAGGTCGCCCGAACTACTACTGGAAGGGTCGACCCGCCGACCCGGGAGGATCGGCATGAGCGACGAAACGAGAGGCATTCGAGACAAGGTCTCGGTCATCGGGGTCGGTTGCTGCGCCTTCGGCGAAAACTGGAACCAGTCCCCCTCGGACATGATCGTGGATGCCGCCTACGAAGCCTATGCCGACGCGGGAATCGAGAATCCCCAGCAGGAAATCCAGGCGGTTTTCACGGGAAGCCTCTACACCACCAAGGGCCCTCACGAATGCAGCGACGCGCTGAAGCTCTTTCACCGCCCGGTGACGATGGTTTCCAACTACTGCGCGACCGGTACGGATGCCTTTCGCTGCGGCGTGATGTCTGTCGCAGCGGGCCTCTACGACACCGTGCTTGTCGTCGGCTACGACAAGCCAAAGGACCGTGGCGTCTCCGGGCCCTCCGTCATGATGGACGGCGTGAGAGATTTGCCCAAAACCCCGGCGGGCTGGTTCTCCCTATGCGCCGCGACCTATTTCGAAAAATATGGAGCGGGGCGCGATGACCTCGCACAGATCGCGATCAAGAACCACCACAACGGGACCCTGGCCCCCAAATCGTTTCTGAAACGCGAGATCAGCCTCGAGGACTACAAGAAAGCCCGCATCATCTCGTGGCCCTTCGGCCTCTACGACTGCGCAGCCCAGACCGACGGAGCGGCGGCGGCGGTGATTACCCGGGCCGATCGTGCCCGCGACGTCCGGGACGATCCCGTCCTCGTCAAGGCGGTCAGCATCCAATCCGGGCCCAATCCGCAAAAGGACCCCGGAAACGACTTTCTCTCGTGGAAGCCGACCGCCTGGGCCGCCGAGGAGGCCTACGCCCAGGCCGGGGTCGACGACGCGGCCCAGCAGATTGGCGTGGCCCAGGTCCACGACTGCTTCTCCCTCACCGAGCTCCTCAGCTACGAAGACCTGGGGTTCTGCGAAAAGGGTTCGGCGAAGGAACACATCGCGAACGGTACCTTCGAACTCGGGGGGGCCCTGCCCGTGAATACGGACGGGGGGCTAAAAACCTTCGGGCATCCCACGGGAGCGACCGGCGTCCGGATGATCTACGAAAACGTGCTGCAACTCCAGGGAAGAGCCGGAAAACGCCAGGTTCCGGGAGTCGAGGGCCGACTGGCCCTCTCCCACAATATCGGGGGACACCCGACGGCCTGTGGCATCGCTATCCTCGGGCGCGAATGAACCGGCTCACCTCAACCCACCGGTAGGCGGAGCGATCCCATGGAATTCGAGACCCTGCTCTGCGAGAAAAGCGGAGGCATTGCGACGGTCACCTTGAACCGTCCCGAGCGCCACAATGCGCTCACGCTGAAGATGGCCCGAGAACTGCGTCGCTTCTGGGAGGACGTCAAGGCCGATCCCGAAGTCGTCTGCATCGTCTTGACCGGATCGGGGAAAAAGGCCCTGTGCACGGGAATGGACGTCGCCGACGTCGCATCGGGGGACGCCCGGGAGGGCAATGCCGATCCCAGCGAGCGCCCGTGGCTTCACCTCACGGCTATCCAAAATCGCTGTTGGAAGCCCGTCGTCACCGCGGTCAACGGAATGACAGTCGGCGGCGGGCTCCACTTTGTTGCCGACAGCGATCTGATCGTTTGTGCCGAGAACGCCACGTTCTTCGACACCCACGTCAAGGTGGGCCTGATCGCGGGCATGGAACCCGTAGGGCTCGCCCGTCGCATTCCGCTGGAAGCGGTCCTTCGAATGGCGCTCCTCGGAGGGGCCGAGCGAATGACCGCACAACAGGCCCTGGAGATCGGACTCGTGGGCGAGGTCGTGCCGCCCGATCAACTCCAGCAAAGGGCGAGAGAACTCGCGACGGCCATCGCCCAACACTCCCCGACCGCCCTCGCGCAAACCAAGCGCACGATCTGGGAGAGTCTCGACGTCGGACTCCAGGAGGGGCTGGAACGGACCTGGACCGCGATCGAGGACCACACGGAGCATCCGGATCTTACCGAGGGCGCGACCGCCTTCGTCGAGCAGCGAAAGCCCCGGTGGGCCCCCTACACGGAGTAATCCGATGCCCGAACCCCTGCTCATCGAAACCGACGGAAACATCGCCGTCCTGACGCTGAACCGCCCGGACAAGCTCAACGCCTATACCGTTGCAATGGGCGAAGCGGTCGTGGCGGCGTTTCGCGAGATCCAACTCGACGAAACCATTCGCGCCGTGATCGTGACAGGAGCCGGGCGGGGGTTCTGCTCGGGGGTCGACCTGGCTGCCCTGAAAGCTCCGCCCGAAAGCACGGGCCCCCTGCCTCGCATCGGCGAAGAAGATTTCGTGCGCACCCTTCCCCAGGAACTTCTCGACTTTCCCAAGCCGGTAATCGCGGCGATCAATGGTCCCGCCATTGGCGTCGGTGTGACCATGACCCTTCCCTTCGACCTGCGCATCGCCGCCCAGGGGGCCAAGCTCGGTCTCACCTTCGCCAAGCTCGGCATTCTCCCGGGCCTGGGCAGTACCCACCTGCTTCCCCGAATCGTGGGACGCGCGACAGCCCTGGAACTCGTATTGACGGGGCGCGTGATCGACGCCGAAGAAGCGCTGCGCATTGGCCTCGTTCACCGGGTCGTGGCTCCGGATGAACTCCTTTCGGAGTGCCGCGCGACGGCGATGGCTCTCGCCGACAGCCAACCCGAAGTGCTGGCCGCGGCAAAACGAGCACTCACCTTTGGGGCCGAGGCGTCGATGGCCGACGCCATGGCCAACGAGCAGCGCGAAAGCACGCGGCTCCGCAAAATGCGATCGCAGAAAGGATGAACCCACCGTGCCCATGGTCCTGCTGGAAAAACCCCGGGAGCGCGTAAGCCAGATCACCCTGAACGACCCCGGCACGCTGAATTCCATGAGCTTTGAACTCGTGGGCGCCCTCTTCGAGGCCCTCGACACGGTGGCCTCGGACAACGAGACCAGCGTCGTCGTCCTCACCGGGGCCGGGGCGGGTTTCTGCTCCGGTCTCAACCTCGAGGAAGTTGGCGTCCCGCCGGGCATCGAGGGGATGACCCTGGGCCGAATCGCGATGCACTCGATGCAATTCATGGCGCGGGTCGTCCCGGCCATGCGCGCCATTCCCCAACCCATTGTTGCGGCGATCAACGGACCGGCCTACGGCGGCGGCTTCTGTCTCTCCCTGGGCGCCGACATCCGCCTGGCGGGACCTCGTGCGCGCTTCAACGCCACCGCGATCAACAACGGCTTGAGTGGAATCGAATTGGGGTGTTCGTATCTCCTCCCGAGGTTGATCGGCGCCTCCCGGTCGAATGAGATCATCCTGAGCGGCCGCGTCGTCGAAGCGGAAGAAGCCTGCCGCCTGGGACTCGTCTCCCGCGTCGTCGACGAGGAAAGCCTGCTCGATGAAGCCCTCGACCTGGCCAGCCAGATTTCGCGCTATAGCACCTACGGCGTCGCCATGACGAAGACGGTGCTCTGGAGTTCGCTAGAAGCAGGGAGTCTCGAGGCCGCCATCGACCTCGAAAATCGAAACCAGTTGATGGTTCGCATGTTGACCAACAACCTGGACGAGGCGATCCGAGCGCGCCGGGAAAAGCGGTCGCCGGTTTTCGAGGACTAGCTCGACGTCTCCGGCGCGACTTCCAGGATGCCATCGGCGATCTCGCGGTCGATCTCGGCGTCGTCCATGCCCAGCCAATCGCGGCAGATTTCGCGGGTATGCTCGCCCAACCGGGGGGCCGGAGAGACCCGGGACTCCCCCAGGAGAGCCCCGTGGAAAGCCGCCCCCTCGAGAACCAACGAACCCTGGTCCGGTTGTTCGATGCTGCGCAGGTACCCCCGAGACTCCAGGTGCGGATCGCTCGCGTGGTGCAGCCCCTGGAACAGGACTCCCGCAGGCACCCCGGCGGATTGAAGGCCCTCCATCACCTGCCTCGATTCCTGGCCCTGCGTCCACTGGGACAATTGCCGGTCGATCTCGTCCACCCCGGCTCTCCGACCCTCGACGGTCGCGAATTCGCCGACCGCGGCCCACGACGGATCGCCCATGGCGGAACGCAACCGCGCCCATTCTTCGTCGGTCCGCACGTTGATGGCACACCACTCGTCGTCCCCGGCACAGGGATACGCACCCCAGGGACAACCGTGTGCGCTCGCGTTTCCCCGCGGACGGACACTCCCGGGCTGCTGGCTCTCCTGGGCCAATAGGTCGCCGAGCATATGGACGATCGTTTCAAATTGAGCCACTTCCACGTGAGTGCCGGCGCCACTGCGCTCACGCCCGATCAGCCCGGCCAACACGGCCATCGCGCCCACGCGACCCACGAGATGATCCGGGTGAACGTTGGTCGAGCCCGCCGGTTGATCGGCATCTTCCGGGTAGTTCCAGAGCCACTGCAACCCGGCCAGGGGATGCGTGCTCGGGCCGTAACCGACCCAATGCGCCCACGGCCCCTGGGAACCGGTCATGTTGCTCGAGAAGGCCACGAGCTTCGGATTCAATTCTCGTAGCCGCTCGCGCCCGAGCCCCAGGCGATCCATCACCCCGGCTGCGTTGTTCTCGATGAACACATCGGCGTGGCGAACCAGTTTCTCCACGATCTCGAGCCCCCGGGCCTTTTTGAGGTCGACCCCCAGTCCGCGCTTGCTTCGACTCGATGAAGCAAAGCTCGGATTCATCATCGTTCCCATGATGGTCCGAATGAAATCGGGAAAATCGGAACTCTCGACCTTCAAGACATCGGCACCGTATTCCGCAAGAAGACGACCGAGTTCCACGCCCACGGCACCGATCCCGAAATCGAGAACGCGAAGTCCTTCCAGGGGACGTCTCGTGGCGTTCGCGGTCTTCGGGATCGTGGGAGCGCTGGAAGCCCGGACTTCCTCCGTGTGTTCGCCCAGTTCCGGTGGGCCCGAGGCCACTTCGGCGCGCACACCATCGACAAAGACGAAGCCCACCGGAACCTTCGCCTGCTGCCCCCCGCCGACCGGAAGCGACCGGAACGTGCCGCGCGCAGTGATGTGTTCGTTTTCGAGGACTTCCGTGGGCTCCAGCACGGGAGTCGCCGGCAGACCCCGTCGCTGCGCTTCCCGGGCCACGTCGAGTTTGTTCTGATCGGCGAAGAAACGCTCCACCAGCGGGTCGATCTCCGCCTGCCTCATGAGGCGCGGTATGAACTGCTCGAGTTCCGGGTCGCTGAGTTCGGCGGGATTGCCCATCCACGCGAGAAGCTCTCGCCAGTGGTGAGACACCAGGATGATCATCCGCACGAAACCATCGGCGCAGCGGTAGACCGTGTACATGCCCGCTCCCGAGCGGTGCTGGGCGCCCCCCGTGGCAGAAAAATGCGGCAGCGCCCAGTCCGAGAGATTGCCCACGGACTCCATCACGGAAACGTCGACATGCTGACCGCCGGCCCCGCGAATTCTCTGGAAGAGAGCCAGGAGCGTCGCATAGGCTGCCGTGATCCCCGCGGCGTCGTAGGCCAGCGACCCGGGAGCCACCAGGGGAGGTTTTTCGGGAATCCCCGCCCGGTGCATCATGCCGCCCATCGCAAAACCGATCATGTCCGTGCCCAGCCAGTCGCGGTAGGGGCCGGTCTGCCCGAAGTCACTCACCGACGTGAGCACGAGCGAAGGATGCCGAGAGAGAACGTCCGCCGGAGCGAGGCCCGCTTCTTCCAGCGCCCCCGGCGACTCGGATTCGATCCAGGCGTCGCAGGTCTCGAGCAGCGCGTGCAACTCGTCGTGGCTCGCTGGATCCCGCCAGTCCAGGACCACGCCGCGCTTTCCGGCATTGCGAACCGCAAAATGGAGGCTCGTCTTTCCATCCACCGCAAAGGGTCCGAGCCTACGCGATCGGCTGCCTCCCGGCGGTTCGAGTCGCAGCACGTCCGCACCGAGTTCGGCGAGCAGGCGGCCGCAGTACTCGCCCTTTCCATCCGCCATGTCGAGAATACGAAGACCGTCTAGCAAACCCATGGTCCGCCCTCCCCGCGCTCAGGACGCGCCGTGGAGGGTTTGGATGCAGGCGTCGAGTTCCTCGGCGGAAGCAAACGAAAACGTACTCGCCAGGCGGTCGATCAGTCCGCCATATCTCTGGAGGATGCGATCCGCCACGTCGCCGGGCTCCGCCACGATCGCAAAGGCATCCAACATCTCGTCGTCGATGAGCGTGCCCATCTTCACCCATTCGCCACGCTTCGAGAGGTGGGTCAACTCGCGGCCCACCTCTTCCCACCCGTGGAGTTCGAGAACCGGCCGATAGGTCGGCGTCGATGCGTAGAACGCGAGCTGCTGGCAAGCCCCCTGGCGGGAGGCCTCCTTGGCCGCGGCGTCTGCGCCCGACACTACGAAAACCGGGCAGGTGACCTCGAGATCGCGGCGGTCTCGCCCCCGCCTCTCGATCCCCCGTTCAAGAGCGGGGATCGTCACCTCGCGCATATAGCGTTCGGTCGTGAACCCGTGGGCAATCAGGCCGTCGGCCACTTCTCCCGCCACTTCCGTCATCTTCGGACCCACCGCAGCCAGGAAGACCCGGGGGCGTCCGTGCTCGGTGTTCGTAGGGGTGAACATCGGCGTCATCAGCGTGTGGGAGTAGAATTCTCCCTGGAAATCGAGGGGTTTCCCGTCGTACCAACAATCCCAGATCGCGTGCATGGCCGAGATGAATTCGCGCATCCGCGCCGCCGGGCGGGACCAGGGCATGCTGAAACGGCGCGTAATGTGCGGCTTGATCTGCGAGCCCAGGCCGAGAATGAAGCGGCCCTTCGAATAGGCATTCAGGTCGTGGGCACTGTTTGCCAGGGTCATTGGGCTTCGGGCGAACGCCACCGCGATCGAAGTCATCAATTCGATCTTCTCGCTGTGCTCCGCCGCAAGAAGCAGCGGCAAGAACGGATCGCTGGCGATCTCCGCCGAGATCGCTCCGTCAAAACCGTCTCGCTCCAACGTGGCGATGCGCCCCGTGGTGCCAGCAAGATCCCCAAAAAGTCCGCCGTCGATCTTCATCGTCTCTCCTTTGCGCTCCTGCCGATCATAGGACGAAGCCCCTTCCTCGTTCAGGGGGCTGGGAAACCCACACCCGCGGCCTAGGCGGGGTTGGTGAGTGTCCGTGGCATCCCCCCCTGGAGAAAACGCTGTTCTTCGAACCGCTCTGCGATTCGCCAACCGTCGGCGGTGCGTACGAGCCGATCGACGTAGTCGGCCACGACGGTGAAGAATTCCACGGTACCGTCCGGCCCCGCCTTCCCCATCGGGTTGTATACCGCGGTGCGCGCCCGCGCGGTGTCCCCGTCGAGTTCCACGACGCTATTGCCCAGCAGGTGGAGCATCGCGTCGAACTGCGCCAGGGCCTTCTCGAGCCACGCCCGAACTTCCGGATACGCCCCCTTGATTCC